>NZ_VILC01000026.1:0-51092 GCF_009712065.1 Aphanizomenon sp. UHCC 0183
TAAAGACTGTGTAGAAAATTACAGTCAGGAATCAGGGAAAGCCCCCATAACCGTAGAGCTTTGCGTAGGAGGTGACGATGATGACGAGATTAGAGGCGATCGATCGCCAACCTACTCATTATCAAAACACTCACGCCCGAATCACAGTAATCCTATATTGATTTTCCGTCACCACCACCTCAGTTGATAAACGTTCTTCCATTGGTAAGGCATTTTTACGCCTATCAAACACAAATAACCAACCAAAATCTAACCCCAAACGCCCCAAATAGGATTCTAATTGTTCAATTCCATCAGCTTGAGGATCGCGTTTTTTATCCCTCCACACCTTTAACTCAATACCCAAAGTTACATCTTTATAACGCAGACATAAATCCATGAGATCGCTACCAATTGCATATTCCCTTTCTAAAACTCCCCCACCATTAATAACACGATGTAAAAAAGCCATTAATACGATATGCGGTGCGATTTCATGATATCCCGTACTACCTAATAACGGTTCTCCGTGCTGTCGCCAAAATTTGAGAAATGCTGTTAATAAAGCATCTATATTTAATTCACCTTCTGGGGTTAACCAAGTCGGTGCAATCATTGGTAAAGATGCCATTGGTGTTACTGTTAATACTCTGGGTAACACTTCCCGATAAATGGGATTAGCAATAGTTAAACCTCCATAGGGGTGCATTTTACATAATCCCAAATCAATCACAAATTGAATATCATCGTTGGGTATATTTCCTAATTCTAAACCTGCTAACATTGGTTCAATAATTGCTTTTATCCTGGGTTCTCGTAACCGTTCAGCTAAACTATCTAAATGAGTATCTTGACGAGTAATTAATATTTCCTTTGCTTTTAAAATATCTTCTTTAGTAATAGCAATACTTCTATCTTTCACCATTTTTTCCACAACTTCTTTAGCCAAAGCATTCACTAACCAAGGTTGTCCTTGGGTTAAATCATAAGCTGTTTCTATAGCTTCTGGTGTGAAAATTTGTCCTGTTGCTGCTGTATGTTGTTGATATAATTCTCCTACTTCTTCAATATTAAAATCTCGCATAGTAATAGAAGCAACTTTAATATTAAAAGGACTAGATGTATTTAATCTGTCACTACCTCCCGATGCTACTTTATAATCTCGTACATCTCGTAAACCAATTAATCCTACAGATGAGGGAAAATTTTCGGGACGGTTAGGAAAACCATCTCTTAATTGTCGTAAAAACGAAATTAATGTTCGATCTTGTAAAGAATCAATTTCATCTATAAATAATACTATGGGACGATTTATCGCTTTTGCCCAACCTCTTAAAAAACCCTTAATTCTGCTTCCTGGTTCTTCCTGTTGCCATTGTTTAACAGGTGGTTGTAATTCTAGAGGTAGACTATCTTGAATTGTATTATACCAAGTTCCCAAAATCGCTAATTCTGCGGCTGTAGGATCATGATTAAATGCACTTCCTACTTCCACTGATACCATCACTGCTGCATAATTTCCTGTATCAGTAAGTTGCTGTGCTAGGGATAACATGGCAGTGGTTTTTCCCGTTTGTCGCGGTGCATGAAGGACAAAATAACTTTCTTGTTCAATTAACATTGATAAGTCGGGTAAACGACTGGTGGTTGAGAGTGTATAGTTTTTTTAGGGTTACAGGGACTTGCAATATTAAACCAGCGAGTCATGATGATTTTATTATTTAGTGAACTCTTTAAGTTTACACAATTGTTATGCTCCCGATATATTATTAAAACCACCAATTTGCTAATGAGAGTTGGTTAATTCCGCAATTAATTGTTCAGGAGTGATAATTCGTGGTGTGACAATGGGAAAATCTTGAGGATTACGGGTAATAATTGCATCCAATTGATTAACTACCGCAGTAGAGTATTGAATAGAATCTTCAAAATCCTTAAAATTGGTTGTGAAAGCCATTGTAATTGCAGCCTGATTTACCGTAGCAATTTGACAAAAGGTAATTAGCTGGTTTAAATAAGTAAGCGTCCAGTCTCGACCTCTTGCCTTACGGATAATGTAATACAAATCACTAAAAGTTGAGGCGGAAATATAACCTACAATTGTGCCTTGTTCAATTAGTGATAAAACTTGTTCACTTGCATTCCAAAAAGGTTCTCTTTCCAAGGCATTATCAATAATGATATTAGTATCTATCAGGATTTTCACAGGTTATGTTTCTCCTTTAAATATTCCCATTTAGCTTGATCTGGATCAAAATCTGCTGGAACAGGAGGAGCATTTTCAAATAAACCCTGAAATGCTTTAATCCTAGATTTTCTTTTTGGTGTCTCTGGTGCTGGTTCACTGGTTGGGGCTGTGGTATGATCATGGGTATCTGTAGCTGGCCAAACTACAATTTCCACATTTCCGGGGGGTAAATTCAAGGGTTCGGTAATCAGCAAGTTACCAGATTGATCAATTTTTCCTTTGAGTTTGTATGCTTGCATCATGTTTTTTATTAGATTCTATTTTTATATTATCTCACGTTGAGCAAATGTTAAATTGTACCCTGTATATGTTATAATTATACCAATTATCTAAAATAATACTGTTAGCAATTTAGTCACAATTGCTGATTATGATAGAGGTGTGCTTATGGATAGCAGTTCACAGATTGATACTGTTCAAAAGTTTGCAGAGGTTATTGGTGATAATGATCACCTCTGGAGTCTTCTGGTTGGAAGAGAAGTTAGTCGCTTTGATAACCACTTTAAAGACAAACATTCCACAAAAGATATCCAGGGTACAACATTTCGCAAAGAAGGAAAAGTTATTGAAATAAAACATTTGAAAACTTCTAAATTATTACTAAGAGTAGATTATGGAACTGGATATATTTTGATGTATGAAAAAAATCAATTTATTCAAATGTTTAATCAAATCTCACCTCCTTTAATGCAAGAAAATATTTTTGACTTAACACTAATAACAAACTTGAAGGAAAGCAGACAAGAGAAAAAAATACCTTTAATAGAAAACCAAAATGATGAATTTAATAATAACCTTCTTAACATTGATACTGTTCAAAAGTTTGCAGAGGTTATTGGTGATAATGATGACATATGGAAGTTTTTAATAGGAAAAGAAGTAATTCGTTTTATTCCAGAAATTACATATGGAATGCAAGGAAAAATTGTAAGCATATATATAAAATATCAAGAGGTATTAATTACAGTCAATTACAAAAATAAATTTCATATCGAATACGATAAAGATTTTTTTGTGGAAATTTTTAATACAATATACCCACCAATTTCTTTAAAAGAAATACTTGTATTAGTAGAAGTTGAGCAAGAGAAAAAAAGGATAAAGGCTGAAAAAATTGAGGCTCAAAGAATAGAAGATCAGAGACGAGAATTTGAAAAATTAGAAGCTCAAAAACGTGAAAATGAAAGACGGGAAACTCAAAGATTAGAAATTGAAAGAAGAAATGCTCAAAAACTATCTTTACTACAAAATATAAAAGACGAATTTGAAAACAACTTTCTTAATGCCGACAACTTTTATCAACTTCATTGTACTGAATACATATCATCTCAAGAATATAAATCTGAAAAATTGAAATACATACAAAATTGGGTAAAAACCAATTTAAACTCCTCTCCTGATATTGAACAAGTAGCAGCAATTGGCACTCTTGAAAATCATATACAAGTAATAGCTAGAGCAGGAAGTGGTAAAACCTCAACTTTAGTCAACCGAGCAATATTTTTACAGAAACATTGTGGTATTGCACCAGGAGAAATGTTGCTTTTAGCCTTCAATCGCAAAGCAGCGGACGAAATGCGAGAACGTCTAACTTTACAACTACAAAATTCTGTTCCTCATGTAATGACTTTCCATGCCTTAGCTTATGCCTTAGTTCATCCTGAAAATATTCTTTTTGATGAACCAGATGGAGAACAGAACCAAAGCCGCGCTTTACAGATTATAATTGATCAATACTTACAACACCCAATATTTTATGCAAAAATACGAGATTTGATGACGGCAGCATTTCGTGAAGACTGGGAGCGCATAATCTCAGGTGGCTATGATAAAAGTCCAGAAGAAATGCTGCGTTATCGTCGCTCATTACCAAGAGAAGGAATTGATGGTAACTACTATAAATCTTTTGGTGAAAAACTAATCGCCGATTTTTTATTTGAACATGATATTGAATACAAATATGAGCGTAACTTTTGGTGGAATGGCATCAACTACCGTCCTGATTTTACAATATTAACTGGAGAAAAACAGGGAATAGTTATTGAATATTTTGGACTAGAAAAAGATCCAGATTATGATGATATGTCTTATGAAAAGCTAGAATATTGGGCAAATCGTCCTAATTGGCAGTTAATACCACTGTCACCAAAACCTCTTAAAGAACAAGGAGCAGAAGTTTTTTGTGCATTACTCAAGCATAAGTTAGAAAGATTAGGTATTCAATGCAACCGACTAAGTGAAGAAACAATTTGGTCAAGGATAAAATATAGATCAATAGATAGATTTACGACAGTAATGAAAGGATTTATTCAACGTTGTCGTAAACTTTCTTTAACTTCAGAAGAGTTAAGAAAAATTATTTCTAAACATGAATGTGTGAGTAAGATTGAAGAACAATTTTTGAATTTAGCATATAAATTTTATAAATCCTATTTAAGATGTCTTGAAGATAGAGGTGAAGAAGATTTTGATGGACTAATGCAAAAAGCTGTAGAGGTAATTGCATCAGGACAAACTATATTTCGCCGTAAATCAGGAACTGGTGATTTAAAGAGTCTCAGATACATCATGATTGATGAATATCAAGACTTTTCGGAACTATTCTATAATCTAATAGAAGCCATCAGAAAGCAAAATCCTCAAGCACTTTTTTTCTGCGTTGGTGATGACTGGCAAGCAATAAATGGTTTTGCTGGTTCTGACCTCCGATTTTATCAGAATTTTCATCAATTTTTCCAACCATCACAGCAATTAAATATATCTACAAATTACCGTTCAGCTACTTCTATTGTTGATATTGGTAATAATTTAATGCAAGGATTGGGTATTCCTGCTCGCGCTGATAAAAAGATTCCTGGAATAGTTAATATTGCTGATATGTCTAGCTTTGAACCAACTCCCACAGAGCAAGAAAATTATCCTGGAGACAATATAACACCTGCTATCTTACGTCTAATTAACAAGACTATTCAAGAAGGTAAAAAAGTAGTATTACTCAGTCGAAAAAATAGTTTACCTTGGTATGTGAATTATCAAAATAAAAGGAGTAAATATAAAAATGGTACACTTGGTAGTTTTTTAGAATTAGTGCGCTCATACCTTCCTGAAGAATCAAGAAAATCAGTAACTATATTAACTGCACACAAATCTAAAGGTCTTCAAAAAGATGTAGTTATAATACTTGATGCTATTCCTCGTTGTTATCCCTTGATACATCCTGATTTAATGTTTACCCGTGTGTTTGGTGATAGCATTGAGTCTGTAGTAAATGAAGAAAGACGTTTATTTTATGTGGCTTTAACTCGTGCAGTTGAAACTTTATTTATTGTCACAGAAAGTACCAATTCATCACCTTTTCTTGACGAATTAAACAGCAGAACGGAAATTTCTGTATTAAATTGGTCAGATTATCAAACTTTTATTGGTGTGGGGACTATACGGTACATTACTGTTAAAGTTGGTAATCAAGATGGCAAAGGTAGCAATGGTACTTATACAATTAGCCATTTGTTGAAAGCTGAAGGTTATGGATGGAATAAAACAAAAAAAGTTTGGTATCGTACCTATCCAGCAGAAGGTTTTTCAGTTCCAGAATATTTTAATAATGCAAGTTGGATTTCTCAAGCTCTGGGAATTGAAGTAAGGTTTTGTGACGATGAGGAAAATAAATCAGAAGTTTATCATGTAAATCAAGGTCAATACTACTTGGTTAATGAAAATGAGGAGTAACAGCAATCAATCTGGTACAAAAATTCCCCCAATAACTCAGGATATAATTAGGGGAATGTATTGCATTTATGGATTTTAATAATGGATATAGTTTTAAAATTTATTCATCAAGAGTAAATAGGATTTCATCCCATGAACTGTGGCTATCAGAAGAAGATAGCACCTTATTAAAGAAAGTCTCATCAATAATCTGAACGCATGACATATCATCAAGATTCATACGTCTCCAATCGGGAAGCTTCATTGAATTACTTTCTCCCCTGATTTGATACACTAATACCTGTAGTAATTCATTTTTTAATCCTATAATGTGAGGTTCTGCAATACGATGTAATTCTTGATAATAAAACTCAATCAAGCGTTTTTGATTCATTGCTTGCTTTATAAGTTCTATTGTAGATGCTGACATTGACGGTTGTGAAATAGGCTTGTTCTTTTTGCTTTTTATCCCATTTATACCTCTAGGCTTAGAAAAACCAAAAGTATCACCACTACGGTTAGGAACACCAAAAGTATCACCACTGGATTTTTTTCTATTCATAAATATTCATTAGCAAAGTGTTTTTAGACTAATTATAATTATAGTCTAAGTATTTTAAATAATTCCATTCTGTAAATCTGGTTATAAGCTAATTTCTCCTGTTAAGTAAGTATAATTTCAGTCAATAACACTCAAGCCCGAATCACAGTAATTCTATATTGATTTTCCGTCACCACAACTTCAGTTGATAACCTTTCTTCCATTGGTAAAGCATTTTTCCGCCTATCAAACACAAATAACCAACCAAAATCTAAACCCAAACGAGCTAAATAAGATTCTAATTGTTCAATACCATCAGCTTGAGGATCGCGTTTTTTCTCCCGCCATACCTTTAACTCAATACCTAACGTTACATCTTTGTACCGCAGACATAAATCCATTCTGTCACTACCAATTGCATATTCCCGTTCCAAGACTCCACCACCATTAATAACACGATGCAAGAAAGCCATTAATACTATGTGGGGAGCGATTTCATGATAGCCAGTGCTACCTAATAACGGTTCTCCATGCTGTCGCCAAAATTTGATAAATGCTGCCAGTAACGCATCTACATTTAATTCACCTTCCCGGGTTAACCAAGTTGGTGCAATCATTGGTAAAGAAGCCATTGGTGTTACTGTTAATACTCTGGGTAACACTTCCCGATAAATGGGATTAGCAATAGTTAAACCTCCGTAGGGGTGCATTTTACATAATCCCAAATCAATCACAAATTGAATATCATCGTTGGGTATATCCCCCAATTCTAAACCTGCTAACATCGGCTCAATAATTGCTTTTATCCTGGGTTCTCGTAAGCGTTCAGCTAAACTATCTAAATGAGTATCTTGACGAGCAATTAATATTTCCTTTGCTTTTAAAATATGTTCTTTTGTAATAGCAATATTTCTATCTTTAACCATTTTTTCTACAACTTCTTTAGCTAAAGCATTAACTAACCAAGGTTGTCCTTGGGTTAAATCAAAAGCTGTTGCAGTTGCTTCTGGTGTGAAAATTTGTCCGGTTTCTGCTGTATGTTGTTGATATAATTCAACCACTTCCTCAGCATTAAAATTTCTCAGAGTAATAGAACTGACTTTAATATTAAAAGGACTGGATGTATTTAATCTATCACTACCACCCGATGCTACTTTATAATCTCGCACATCCCTTAAACCAATTAATCCCACAGATGTCGGAAAATTTTCGGGACGATTGGGAAAACCATCTCTTAATTGACGTAAAATTGAAATTAGAGTTTGGTCTTGCAAAGAATCAATTTCATCAATCAATATTACCAAAGGTCGGGGTGAAGTTTTTGCCCAACCTTGCAAAAAAGCCTTAATTCTGTTTCCTGGTTCTTCTTGTTGCCATTGTTTAACAGGTGGTTGTAATTCTTTGGGTAAACGGATGGAAATATTATCATACCAAGTTCCCAAAATCGCTAATTCTGCCGCACCTGGGTCATGATTAAATGCACTTCCCACCTCTACTGATACCATGACTGCTGCATAACGTCCTGTGGCGGTAAGTTGCTGTGCTAGGGCTAACATTGCCGTAGTTTTCCCTGTTTGTCGTGGTGCATGAAGGACAAAATAACTTTCTTGTTCAATCAGCATTGATAGGTCAGGAAGACGACTTGTGGCTGAGATGGTATAGTGTTTTTCGAGTTTACATGGACCTGCAATATTAAACCAGCGAGACATAGGATTTTGGCAGTTAGCGAACTCTTTAAGTTTAGACGATTTTCGGGTTGGGGCGGGTCAGGAAGGCTTCAGTTTAAATCATGACCTGTTGGTGGTGATAGATCCATTACTTCGGTAAACCGGGAATATTGCACCTCATCAGTTGGGGGAAAGTGTGCGGAAATACCCATTAAACCGACTTTGATATCCTCAAAGAAAATCACACCACCTATTCGTCCGCTGGCTTGGAATGGGCCATGGAAAAATTGATGCTGGGGAATATGGATAAGGAGAAAATTGGTAATTCTGACGTTTTGACCAAATAGTTGTTGACAGGTTGTTTTGACAACTGCATCTATATATTGATTCTGGACAGGTTGACCCAATTTGATGAATTTGGGATGATCCCCAAAATGATCCATGTAATATGTCCAGATGTTAGACAAATCTTTGTCTTCAGTGAGGATTTGCTTGAGTTCCTGCCATCGTTTGAAATTCATAATGGGTAAGAAGATTAAAAGAGGATGGGTGCATTAGATTATTCTTTGCGTACTAAAAATTTACCACAGTTATGTGATAGCGAAGCGCGACCTACAGCAATTTCCAATCATATAAGTACATCTTAGCCCCTCATCGCTTGCGGGGAGGGGGTTGGGGGTGGGGTTCTTGTTCCGGGTTTGATGACAATTTGCTGTAGGAGTTGCTTCCAGTGCGCTGAAGGCATCGCTAATCTAGAGTTAGGGAAAAATTAGGTAATATTTGAGAAAACCAAATAACTTTTGGCAGAGAAAAATAAATGGATTTACTGCTTGCTATCTTTGGTTATGGCATAGCTGGGGGTAGATTTATCGTCTAATTTAAGGAAAAGCCAGGGAATAATCAGACCTATCCTCAGAAATCCTGACTATATCAGCGATTCCCCAATTTATTACCATATAACTGCTGTGCGGCCATTGTCCACCTAATAAAGCGTAAATTTCTACCGGTTTACTGGAAATTGTAATGCCGATTTCATAGGATTTACCGGTGAACGCAGCAAAGCGCCGACAGGCTTCATCATAAAAGTGACTACGGCGATAATTTTTATTAGTTAAATCAATGGCAAACAAGCCATAAAAGTAGCGAGGAATACTTTGGATTGTTTCGACAATTTGCCCTAAGTTTCTGGCTAAAATAGCATTTCTGGGAACTTCTGTTCCCCAAGCTGTATCTAACGCCCAAGAGGCAGAACTGAGGTGAGAACCACCACAAATTCCACAAATTCTAGGAGTAACAATTAACCCCGCTTGAGGATCTTTACCGCGTAAAATTATTTCAAAACCGCGAAAAAGTTCGGCATGAGTCCAAGCGTTTGTCACATATCCATTTTCAATTTCGACGCGCACATCTAAATCACCCTCGACTCTACCAACGGGTGAAATATCTAAAGTTTGAATTGGCATATTTGTCCTTTATTAGTTATTAGTTACACGACCTCTCCCCTAACCCCTCTCCTACAAGGAGAGGGAAATAATTGACTCCCCCTTCCAGCTAACAAAAGTTTTTCCGCTTCCCTCCCCTTGTAGGGGAGGGTCAGGGAGGGGTAGGGAAGGGGGTTGGGGGGTTAGGTCTTTTTTCATGACTAAACGGTAAAAAAGTCTTCGTCTGCCCATTTTGGGGCTGCGTCTTTTGCCACAACGGTGAGGACTGCGTAATCTTTCATGTTGACTCCGGGGGGTATTTCTTTGGGAACTCCCATGACAGTCTGGGTTTTAAAGACTGTTCCGGGTTGGAGGTCAAAAAAGGGAAATTCCGGTTCTGTACAGCCTAAACAGGGCATTCCGGCGCGGGTTTTGGAGGAGACGCGGTTCCAGAGAATGCGGTTACAGGAAGAACGGGTCATGGGTCCACGACAACCTAAGTCGTAAAATAGACAACCTTTGCGTTGTCCAAATTCAGCGGTTGTGGCTTTGTATGCAAAGTGAATGTTGCGGGTACAACCTGTTTGGGTGAAGGTGTTGAAGAAGGTTTGGGGACGGTGTAGTTCATCGAGAACTATATCATCAATTCGACCAGTGGCGATCGCTACTAATATCTGCGTTATCCAGTCGGGGTGTGTAGGACAACCGGGAATATTAATCACAGGTAAGCCAGCTTGACTGACAAAATCTTTACCTAAAAAACCGCCTTCTTCCCGTTTGAGAAATTGCAGTCCTTTGGAGTCACTGGGGTTAGGTGACATTGCGGGAATTCCTCCCCACGTCGCACAGTCTCCCACAGCCACAATAAATTTCGCAACTTTGGCTAAATCGTCTAACCAATCTTTCATGGGACGGTCGGCAAATCGGTTCCATTCTCCTGTACCATTAGGGGCGTTAACTACGCTACCTTCAAATACCAAAATATCCAGAGAAGTTTTCCCGGAAATGCAGTCCCATAAGAGGGTTTGGACATTTTCACCTAATTCTACTCCCAAGGAAGGATGCCAAAGTATTTTAATACCGAAATCAGCAATTAAATCACAAGCTGTAGGTTCTTCGGCATTAAGAAATGACATGGTGTTACCCGAACAAGCACCACCTTGTAACCAGAGTACATTAGTCATTAGCTATTTATTTTTAGATGTGTTAATAATGCACAATTGAAGAGATTCTATAGGGGGATAATTTCCCCTTTTGCAAAGGATTTACTTGTAGAGAACGACCTATTGATCAATATTCATCATTTTAAACTAAGATGTTATTTAAAGCAATTAACTTTTTTTAAATAAAACTTAAGAATTAGCATTATGAGATATTATAGTAAATAAAATATATAAGGTTAAGATTATATATGTCAGCATTAATCAACGGTATCTGAGAGTATTTCCCCCACCTTTAAAGTTTTTCCTCCTACTGTTACCTCATCATCATCAACTAATTTCCGTCCTCTCCGTGTTTCAACTATCCCATTAACTTTAACCTCACCATCAACAATCATCCATTTAGCTTGACCACCGGTAGAGGATATCCCCGAAAACTTCAAAAACTGGTCGAGTTTAATCATTTGTCTTTTACCAACTAATTAAAAAGTATCATCTATAGCAATATATCAGAATTTAGGATTTTGGCAACAAATTAAATTCTTGCAAAACCGGTAAAAAGTTTTTATTCTCATGACTAGGACGACTGAGTTTAATTAAGGCAAACCGTTGTAAGATAGTTAGGCTTTTCCATGCCTCAATTGTAATTATCACACCTATTTCTTGAGCTTTTTCGTGGACACTGTGAGGAATAGTGGTAACATCTACCCATGCTGGATTAGCTTCAATTGGTAATTCAGCTACAGGTTTACCAGTCAGTTGCAGTACCAACTCTTGAATATAATGTCTATAATCATGAATTTGAATATCTGTATCACAAGGTAATGTCATTAAATTTTGACGTGATTCTTGATTCATCAGATTCCATTGGGCTAATTTCAGCTTAATACCGCAAGTATCTAGTTTGTAGCGCACTTGCATAGAAATACAACGCCAAGAATCAATAAAATCCGCTTCAAATTCAAAAAATTCTGTCATAAAATTGGTGATAATTATAAAATATAGATTTATATAGCAATCCTAAACAAGATGTATTCATGTAACGTGCCGTAGCATACATTTCTCCTTTTCTCTTCCTCTGTGATCTCTGTGCCTCTGTGGTTCGTTAAAAACAAAATATAATATGTAGCTATTATAAATGATTTATGAGAAAATACAGTTAATTTTTATTAAATAGAATCCAAACATCATGAATATTGATTCCCAGTATCATGTTACTACTATTGTTTTAGCAGGTGGTAAAAGCACTCGCATGGGTAGAGATAAAGCCTTAATTCCCATAGGCGGTGTACCCATGTTGCAATTAATTTGTAGTATTGCAGAAGCTTGTACTGATAAAGTTTATATCGTCACTCCTTGGCCAGAACGTTATCAAAAATTGCTCACACCTCAAAGTCAATTTATTCGAGAAGTTCCCTTACCTGGGGAAACTGGAAATGAACCTCGAACACATGGACCACTTGTAGGTTTTATGCAAGGGTTAGCAGCAGTGGACACAAATTGGGTTCTGTTATTAGCTTGTGATTTACCAAATTTGCGACTAGAAATATTACAAAATTGGATATCTCAATTAGAGACAATTCCAGACGATAAAATAGCGGCTTTGGTACAAAATAATCAAATTTGGCAACCTTTATGTGGTTTTTATCGCCGTCGTTGTTTACCGGAATTAATTCAGTATATTGAAGCAGGTGGACGTTCTTTTCAGCAGTGGTTAAGGTCTGAGAATGTCGAAGTATTGCCTTTGGAAGATCCCGAAATGCTATTTAATTTTAATAGTGCTGTGTAGGTATTTCACGCCCACCTACTTAGTTGATTTTTAATGATATAATTAACAGAATTATATATAGTGGTTGGCAAATAAAATAATTGGTAAAATAGTGATACCAAAATCAGTTAATGCGGTGATAACTGAGTTAAAACTATTATGAATATGAGTAATTTCTCTCTAGAGTTTTTATAATAAATTGCTTTATAGTAAGAATAATTGACTCAATTCCCCAACCGATTAGAATCAGCCAATTATGATATCTAGTATTACAGATTTAGCAGTAAAAGCTGCTATTGCATCCATATCTTTAGAGTCAGCAACAACAGCAGAAAAAATCCAAATGCTGATAGAAATTGGCACAGGCTTTCAAAAAAAGCCGAAAACAGCCCAAGATTTACACAATGCAATTGGGCTATTTGACCGTGCTTATCAGATGTGTGGGGAGGAATATGTTTTACTGAAAGCACGGGCTAAGGTGGGCATGGCAGGGACATTACAGATGATTCCTGATGGGGGTTCTCAATTTTTGCAACAAGCGCGGACAGATTATGAGGAAGCTTTGCTGATTTTACAACAATTTGCCCCGGCGGAAGAAGTGGCAGAAGTGCAGATGAATTTGGGGTTAGTTTTCCAATCTTTAGTTCCCTATAATTTAGCCCAGATAACTGAGAGTATTCATGCTTATCATGAAGCTTTGCGGGTGTTTACTTGGGAAAATTACCCCCAGGAATATGCGATTTTACATAATAACATAGCGATCGCCTATCTTTCCATGCCCATGTCATCGGCACAAGAATCTTTACGTCAAGGTTTAGCAGTCCAATCCTTTGAAATCGCCCTCAAGCATATTAACATAATTGACCATCCTAGAGAGTATGCAATGTTGCAAAATAATTTAGGAAATGCCTTACAATATCTAGTGAGTTCCCATCCTGTAGAAAATAATTTACGCGCTGTCTTAGCTTATGATGAAGCTTTAAAAGTGCGTAATTTTCAAGATACACCGTTAGAATATGCTAATACAATTTCTAACAAAGCTAACCTCCTCTTCAACTTACCCGACGACCTCGAAAAACCAGAATTAGGGAATCCCCAAAATCTCTTAAAAGCAGAAGCATACTATCAAGAAGCTTGGCGAATATTTACAGAACATAAGCAATTAGAACAAGCCGAAATAGTAGCCAAAGCCCTACAAGATTTAACCGCAGAAATCCAGGCATTTGCCTTAAATTAACCCCAAAATAGGAGAATGACTATGTTTGATTTAGTTAATGATCCAGGATTTGTCAAATTTTTGCATAGTTTAAATACAGAATTAAATCTCACCACAGGATTTACTTGGTTAATCATCGCAGCAATTTTATCAATGATTGGTGGTGCAATTGGCGGAATTATCCTTGCAGGTAAAGATATAGGATATCAATTTGCAGCCACAATTGGTAGTTTATTTGCACCAGCAGGAGTAATTCCTGCGGTAATTTTAGGGTTATTTATCCTGAATTTATTAGCCAATCATTAGGAGCATATATGTTAGAATTAAGTTGGTTTTCTATTAAGTTATTTCTCAAGGGTAAACTATTCCGTGACCCTATATATTTTCTGCGTCAAACCATAATTGCTAGTGGTATTGGCACGGTTATATTAGTATTATTAGCACAAGCATCAATTCCCCTCTGTATTCCCATTAGTGTAGCTAGTTTAACGACAGGTGCAATTATGCCCTTTCTCTTGCAAGATTTTAAAATGAAATGAGGTTTTAACAATCTCTCTAAATAAATCCGTAGGGGTGCAGGGCCTGCGCCCTAAACTAATTTCAAAATAACCAATTAACCCCAGATAAACCCATAAAAATAATGAATAATCTTGAAGAATTGATTACAGATATCAATCGGTTTGAAGCGATTATTGCTAACTGGGATGAAAGTCAACGTTGTGTAGCATTAGGGTTACAAAGAGCAATTGAATCTCTACATAAAGCAGCACTAACTAATTTAATTAAAAGTCTTAAACAAGAAAATATATTAGCCTTACGTCATGCTGTAGATGATGAAATTGTTTATGCAGTTTTGTTATATCACAATTTAGTTAAACCGCCATTATCAGAACGTATCCAAACAGCATTAGCCGAAATTCGTCCCAGCTTACAAAGTCCACCTCAGAATGAATTCTGATAGCCTGCGTGGCGAAGCCATGGCTAATATCAAAAGTAAGCTAAAGCTGACTATACTCAAAACGGCTAGAAGCTGGACTTTTTTATCATACAAAGAACAAGGTTCAAAGCCTCTCCAGTATTAAATATTATTCCTTTTCCCTCTCCTCTTAGGAGAGGGTTAGGGAGAGGTGCAAAGGAGAGGTTTACCAGAGGGGTTTCATATTTGGTTAATCTTCCACATCAAACCATACAGGAGAAATATCATCAACCTGTCCATTATAATTAATAGTAATTTCCTGACCTTCCCGAATATATTTATAAGCAACAATATCAATGATATTTTTCGCAAAATTCTTAATATAAACTGCATTGGGATGATAAGAATGATTAAAAAGAGAAGCAAAACCTAAACCTATTGCCCCGCTTTCTCCATGCCAACCAAAATAATAATTTAATAATACCGTCTTAGTAATTAACTTAACTTGCTGTTTAGGAATAATAATCACAGGGGATGTTTCAATTAAATCTCCTTTAGCAAACTCTTGCTGGGCAAATATACCTCTACCTTTAGTCTCTGTATCACGAAATACTAGCATATAGCAATTCTGTCATGGATAAGAATGATTTTTGACTAGCCATTACAGATAAACGCAGAGAAAATAAATATCAGATCCCCGACTTCTGAACATTGCTTGATAGTTTATGAACATGATTACAAAAGAAGTCGGGGATCTTGGCTGCTATAGCTACTATAAGGTCAATGATCAAAGATGTAGTCATAATTTCCGTAAATTTTAATTTTTTGTGCGAAGTTGATAATATTCATGTTATTATAAATATCCCATGCTAACTATCATTGGTTGTGGCAATCTGAATCGGAATGATGATGCTGTTGGCGTAATTATTGCCCAACGTTTACAGCAACATCTCGCCCAAAATCCTCACCCCGACATCCGCGTTTTTGATTGTGGAACTGCGGGAATGGAAGTGATGTTTCAAGCGAGAGGTAGCGAAAAATTAATTATTCTTGATGCTAGTTGCACAGGTTCAGAGGCAGGTGCTATATTTAGAGTCCCAGGGAATGAACTAGAAGCACTGCCCGAACCTAGTTACAACTTACATGATTTTCGTTGGGATCATGCCTTGGCTGCTGGGAGAAAAATCTTCTTAGATGATTTTCCCCAAGAGGTGACAGTCTATTTAATTGAAGCTGAAAATCTGGATTTTGGACTGGAATTAAGTCCTATTGTGCAACGTTCCGCTGATTTAGTTTTTGCCGAACTAATTATAATTATCCAACAGAATGTGATGGCTTAATCAACAATCTCAAATCCTCAATTGCATCAGATCCAATCACGATAAACTGGCAACTCATCTACTCTCATTTCAAAGGGTACAGTTTGAATATCGGGAGGACAAACCCGGATTTTGGCACTACTAACAATGCTATAAAGAACATTTGCCATAGGGACAATTTGTTGCAAAATTTGCCAGTTAGTAACTTGGTCAGGGCATTCAATTACTAAAGTCAAAATACTCGCGTGAGTTGTGGCATACCAACGACAATTAGACAACAAACTATGAATAATGCGATCGCATCCTTCATAAAAGTATTTGCTAATTGAATGTTCCAGTTGTTGCCGAAGCATAATATCTGCTGATGTTGGCTGTATAGGGTGCTTATCATCAGCATGGAATTGAGGTTCTGTTGTCGCCATTTCCCGTTATTTTCCTATTTATTTACCAATTGCCATTGCGTACAAGATGTCCTTATTGGTTTCTAGAAAGGACTGGGTTTCATCATCATAAAAAGCACCAATACCACTCCAATCTATTCTCCAATAGTTGCTAAATAAATACACTCTCTGTCCGACAAATCCGGCTAATTGCATAGCGGTTTGATAACTCAAATAATCGGACACAAAAAACTCTCGTTACAGCACAATCTCTAGCTATAGCTTGATTGATGCACAAATAACCTGTTTTTTCCCGAAATTTACCTGCTTTAATGAGATGTGTATTTTTATATAACCCTGGTGAAATTCCCTCGATATCATGCACCACTGAGTAAGTTTCTATTTCCTCAAGATTCTCTGTTGGGATTGGTTGTTGAACTGCTTACAAAATTTGCCAATAGATATTTTGAGGAATAGACTGCCTTTGAAAACGCCTAATAGAACGCCTATTCCAAACGTTCTCAAACAACCGTTCTCGGTTAAAATTGAATTGAGGATGTTCTAGTTTTTGCTGGTGAGTAGTAGTCTGTCAACCCGAAAATGACGGGTGAAGGCAAGCAGGGGGAGAAGAGAGGTAGGGGGCAGGGGAGGGAAGAACAGAAGTTTTTTCCCATTACCCGTCAAAATAAATTTGACGAACTACTAGTACGCTGTGGCGTAAGTGAATGAACCATTCTAAATCCTCCAAAAGCCTATACTGTCTTCATTTTGACTTTTGACTTTTGACTTTTGACTTCCGCCTTGCGGTACTAGGGTGTAAAGACATTGTTCGATAGGCATCTTCAACACATTGATTAATTGGAAAATCGTCAGTACCACAGCCAAAAAGAACAGGTAGTCTTAAAGGTCTGACTGATTTTTATGGCGCTTCTTGGCGATATCGCACAACTAGTAATAAACTCCTTATTCTCAAATTCTAAATCTGCATTGAGAATAAGTTTATCAAAATCAAAACATAGTTGTGTGTTGTTTTCATGAAGATATGCCAAAGCAGCGACAGCACCCAAATGGTGTCCGCTATCCAACAAACAATATCTAAAACTCCTGTCTTGATATTTCCAGCTAGACCTATGATAAACACAACTAACTAAAAAAATGAATCCGTTGATACTTTTATTTAGTCAATACCTTGTCCATTTTCTGCTTTGTTGGGTTAAGCGACAGCGCAACCCAACGCATTTGTTGGGTTTCATGCTGATTGCTCCGCAACGCTAACGCGAACAACCCAACCTACAAATCAAGGCTTTTAGATCCTACACAATCTGGACAGACTTCATTTTCTCTCATTTTACCCAAACGATAAAATAATTAAATTTATCCACCTGATTACAATTTAAACTGTTAAATAGTAGATATGGGAAATCCCGAATATTCCAGAACAAATGGGATTAATTACCTATTATGCAAAATCATACGAATAGATTTTCATGGTTTGATGTAACAGATGATGTTAAAGAATTATTGATCTTAGCAGCACAGAATTGGGAAAACACCGAAGAATCTACAAAATATATGCAGCAAGCATTAGCTAAAACAGAAGATAACACAGATGTTTTAGTTGCAGCTTATAGATATTTTTACTACAAAAATAATTATGTCTTAGCACTGACAACAGCAGAGAAAATAACCGCTAGAATAAAAAAAGCGGAAAGTCTACCTGATAATTGGCAAGAACTTAAACCTATCCTAGTTAACCGTCACCAAGAACCCGAAATCAGATTGTACTTAACTGCTTATGCTGCTTCAGGTTTGGTATTAGCTAAACTAGGAAAGATAGAACAAGCGAAAGAAATCAGTACCAAAATAAAAAGTATTGATCAAAAAAATGATTTTGGTGCTGGTATTCTTCTCGATATTTTAACTCGTCCACCAGAAGAAGACGATTAAATATGAAGATAGGGAAAACTCCTGACAAATGACAACTACAAGCAATCAGCAAATTACGAATCATGAATAATTGGTTATCTTTCAACTCAAATTCCCAGCTAATATCGTCATTTTCTACCCAGAATACTGTGATTCTACCAGGAATGCCTACATCTCCCTTGACTCCTGTAACTAAAATGCCTCAAACATCTCCTCCTATAATTTTTTTACCTAATTCTGCACAGTCAATATTTTAAAATTTATGCAAGGTCAGGATTTATTTGTTGCTGAAAATGGAGAATATCAAGTTTGTAAATCAGCAAGATCATGGGATTTATTGCGTGATAATTATCGTCTCTATCGCTTTTTAACTGAAGTCGAAGACGTTCTCAAAAATGTCGAAGATGAATCAACACGACTACCAGAAATTAGAATGTTGGTAAGACGATTAATGATAAATTCCTATTGGGTACAAAGTCAATCTTTACAACCTGATCCAAAAACGGGAATCTCTGTTTTACTATTATATGATGAATTAGGATTTCCCTTAACTGTACAAACAGTAACATTTGCACCGGGAACAACTTCTACTATTCATAATCATGGAACATGGGGAATAGTGGCAATCTTAAAAGGTCAGGAGAAAAATACATTTTGGAACCGTAGTTATCACCCAGAATTTCCTGATAAAATTGAAAAAACAGGAGAAATAAATTTATCCCCCGGTGATATTGTGAGTTTTACACCGCAAACAATACATCAGGTTCAAGCCATTGGTGAAGAACCAACAATAACATTTAATATTTATGGAGAAACTAACCCAAAACAGAGATTTGAATTTGATGTAACTAACCACATTGCTAAAAGATTTTAAAAGTAGTAGCAAAAAAAGAAATAACAGATTATGCTGATAAATATTAGAGAAAGTAAGTAGGTGAACACAATAAAACCAAACTGTGTAAAGAAACGTAAAATCGCTGAAAACTTCTTTACTATTGCCTCTTGCCTCTTGCCTCTTGCCTTGCTATAACGACAATTTTCAACGTCAACCTACTTAAGATCCCCGACTTCTTTTTAGATATTGTCAATAAATGAATAATTAATCTTAGAAGTCGGGGATCTAAGTGTTAGCTATCAATCAAAATAATCATCTTCCATCTGCGTTCATCTGCGTTTATCTGCGGTTAATTATTTCCTATCCAAACATCCAACCATAACCTTATAGGAGAAACAGCAATGGCTAGAGTAATTTTCTATGAAAAACCAGGCTGTAAAGGTGGTATAAAGCAAAAAGTTTTGCTAACAGCCGCAGGTCATGAAGTAGTAGTATATAACCTATTAACAGAACCTTGGACAGTGGAAAAATTGCGGTCATTTTTTGGCGATCGCCCTGTCAGTGAATGGTTCAATAAAGCTGCACCTATTGTAAAATCAGGAGAGGTGAATCCTGAAAACATCACCGCTGAAAATGCTTTAGTCATGATGCTGAGAGATCCCTTATTAATCCGTCGTCCCTTGATCCAAGTAGGGGATAAAAGAGAAGTAGGCTTTGATGTTGAGAAAATTGACGCATGGATAGGCTTAAAAGCTGTAGATGAGTCTTTAAAACAAATGAGTGAACACCTCATGCAGCAGAACCTCCAAGGCTGCACTCATGGACATAATCACGACCACCATCATGGTAAAGGTGGTTGTAAAAATCACTGATAATGACATGAGGTATTAAAAAATCTCTACCCGCTTCTTTCTTAGTTATCAAAGTTATTCAGAGAAAAAAGGCGGGTAAAAACAATAATTTATCGGTGTTGCTGATTAAGGGTATGAATTTTAGTCTCACGCAAAGGCGCAAAGGCGCAAAGGTAAGAGTTTTAAAGGTTAAATTTGGGAATTTTATACCTCAATTCAATATGGCTACGCCACGCAGGCTATCAGCAACACCATTTATCTATAATCCTGTGTTTGAATGTCCCGTAATCTCGCTGCATCACGCATACCATAATCAGTGCGAGTAAAGCGATTTAGCTGCATTTCAAAAAATTCCCGATTTGCTTGTAAATGCTTGGGGTTTTCATCATCTAAGGGATACAAAAGGGCAGTTCTTAAAGCTTGAATTACCGCCGATGTGACATTATACATTGAACGTTGAAAAGTAATCCCCAATTGAATCAAAATATCCTCTTCTCCTCGACAATATTCTTGATAATAATCAACAAGATATTGAGGCAAAAAGTGCAACATATCTTGCATTAATAATGTGGGGGGAATACCTGCTGTACCAACGGGAAAGACATCAGCGTAAAGAATGCCATAATGGAAGTCTTTTTGATCTTCTGGAACTTGTCCCGCTTGGGCATTATAAGACTTTGTCCCTCTAAATGGTGCTGTGCGATAAAAAACAGCTTCTACATAGGGTAATGCGGCTTCATATAACCAGGTAAAACCTTTAGATTTGGGGATGATTTCATAACATTCACCATCAATATAAACATGATGATAAATGGGACGACCGGCGATCGCAAATATGCCATTTACGAGAAAGTTCATGGCATCAGGTACACCTTGGAAACCACCTTCATCATAAATATCTGACATTTCAAAAAATACCGGTGCCATGACTTCCCAGAAAAGTCCGAGATTAGAATAATAGGACATCATCCGGCACTGTTCCAAAAACATATCGGGAAACAGTTTATAAAGTCCTAACATGAGGGGATTTTTCCGAAAATAAGCTTTAATGGCTTTATCAGCATTAGTTTTATATTCTTCGGAATCTAAATAGGCATCAAATTGATTAACAGGTGCATACATTTTACGATGCCATAACATAGCTTGCATACAAGCTTCCGCAAATTCCATGTTGATTCTGTCATGGAATAAATGATGGAAAATTTTCGGCATTTTGGTGGTTTCACCTTTTTCCATAAATGCCAAAAGTTCTGGGTGTGCAGTGGCTATACCTCGCCAAATTCTTAAATCAGCATCATCACCTGCATAGTGATTATGTAAGTCTAAATATTCTTGGGGTAAGAAATATTTAAAAGCTGGCAAAGGATCTAAAAATACTCTTTCGGCAATGTACAATAAGTCCCGCCAGTAGAAATCCATCGGTACAGCATAAGCTTTATAAATACCGATAATTTGCATGAGGTTTTCTGGAGTATCTGGCAACATTGAACCGCCAGCTTCTAAGCGATGAATAATTTCTGCAAATTCGTGTTTTGAAGGTGGGATTTTTGTATTTGGTTTAGCTGGAGTTTGTACCATAATATTTTTGTTTTGGTTAATAAATTTTTTTTGATTGCGGAACAGTTTTCTTCTCGTTCCCATACTCTGTGTGGGAATGAATTCTAGAAGGCTCTGCCTTCAATAATATTATAATTAGAGGCAGAGCCTCTGTGATAGCATTCCCAGTCGGAGACTGGGAACGAGATAACTACTTCAAGGCAATTACGGTTTTTGCGGTGGTGGGAACTGCCGCTACCATAGCGGTAGTTGTGGTTTCACTCCAACGCACTAACCAAACTGGTTGTACTCCTAAAAAGATGATTAAGGATGCCAAAATTAGCGCGGGGACTTTTTCATTCCATAATACTCTGGGATAGTAAGCTAGGTTATTTTGCAGTTTGCCAAAACAGGTACGGTTGAGAAGAATAACAAAATAAACTGCGGTTAAACCAGATGCTACTACACATAAAATTGTGGAAATTGGAAAGCTGGAAAAACTGCCTTGAAAGGAAATAAATTCGGCAATGAAACCTGTTAAACCGGGAATACCAGCACTAGCCATGCCACTTAAAACCAGTAAGGCACTAATTAATGGTAAACCGCGAATAGGACTCATTAAACCACTAAGTTTATCTAATTCTCTTGTCCCAACTTTGGTTTCAATAACTCCGACTAAATGGAAGAGAATAGCGAGAATAATTCCATGACTAAACATTTGGGCGACTGCACCAACTAAGGCTAAGGGTGTGGCGGCTGCTGCTGCTAGTAAAATATAGCCCATGTGTCCGATAGAACTATATGCTACCATGCGTTTGATGTCTTTTTGTGATATCGCTACAACTGCGCCATAAATCGCGCTAATTGCCCCCCAAATTGCTAAAGTTGGGGCGATAATCTGCCAAGTTTGAGGAAACATTCCCAAGCCAAATCGTAATAATCCATAAGTTCCCAGTTTCGCTAAGACTCCACCTAGCAAAATAGCGATAGGTGTGGAAGCTTCAACATAAGCATCTGGTAGCCAAGTATGGAAAGGAATTAATGGAATCTTGATACCAAAACCTAAAACTATTCCTGCTAATAATACTAATTGCATTCCCGCAGAAATGTTTTGAGTTGCCACAGCATCAAAGGCAAAACTATGAGAACCAGTTAACCACACCATTCCTAAAAATGTGGCTAAAATTAAAGCCCCAGAAATGGCGGTATAAATCAGGAATTTCATGCCTGCATAAGCTCGTTTTTCTCCTCCCCAAATAGAAATTAGTAAATAAAAGGGAATTAATTCCAATTCATAGAATAGGAAGAACAAAAGCAAATTTTCTGATAAGAAAGCGCCAGCAACGCCACCACTAACAAACAAAATCAGGGAATAAAATAACCGAGGACGTTCTATATCTTTACTGCTGCTATAAATAGCAATCCAAGTGAGTAAGCTATTTAACACCAACATTAATACTGATAGTCCATCAACTCCTAATTGATAATTCAAACCTAATGTTTCATTCCAAGGTAGATATTCTGTAAACTGCATCCCTGGATTGCTGATATCAAATTTTAACAAAATGAAAATATTCCACAGCAAAACTAAACCTGTGACGATTAAAGATACTAACCGAATCTGACTTGCAGGAACATTTTTTGCTGGATAAAAACCGATGATTATAGCGGCTATAATTGGTAGCCAAATTAAAACACTCAACATATTTATTAATTGGTAATTGTTAATTGATAATTAACCGCAGATAGAAGATGATGGACGCTGATAAACGCAGATAAATTTACAGTTGATTTACAGCGTTTCCCAATTGCATGATCATGATTTACATCATACTCCCCTCCTCGCTTGCGGGGAGGGGTTGGGGGTGGGGTTCTTATCCGTCACTCAACCAATAACCCCACCCAACTTAACTAACTAAACTGACTTTACCAGTATCTAAGTCGTAATAACCACCAACTATTTTAAGTTTGTTGGCTGCGATTAATTCAGCTAGAACTGGTGATGATTTCAATGTTTCAATTTGCACCAAAACGTTAGCTTTAACAGCATTTTCTAATTTATCTCCTGGTTGTCCTTGAGATTTCTCTACAGCTACACCAGCACTAATTACACCTGTACCTAATTGGAGTAAATTTCGGCGAGAAAGGTTTTTCTTAATCACTGGATTATCCTTAATATGATTTAGATGGTAATTATCATTTTAGATTATTATCAGCAATCTAAATCATAGATAGTTAGAAAATTAAATCCATGAGTTGAATTCCCCAGAAAGGCCATGTTACCCAAGCACCTAAAACACCAACTCCTAAAAGCACTGTTAAGGCATAAGATTGAGTTTGTCCATTGTTGCTATATTTCAAGCCTTCACCACCTAAAAGAGAAAATAAACCCACAAAATTGACGATACCATCTATTACAAATCTGTCCAGCATATCGGCAAATTTAGAAAGTTGGGCAACGCCGAAAATAATGGTAACTTTGTAAATTTGAGGGGTGTAAAAATCGTAAGCAAATAGGTTTTGTAAACCTTGCCAGGGTAAACGAATTGGTTTGGGAATGTTGCCTAAATAGATGATGCTACTAATACTACAACCGAAGATACTAGACCAAATTAATAGCAGGGCTACGTCTTTATTTAATGTTGCCCAGACGGGAAGTAATGATAAACTTTGTAAAACTAAAGGTAGATGCAAAACAAAGCCAGATAAAACCATCATTGGTAAAACCATCAACCATAAAGCTTCGGGAGAACGTTCACTCATTTGTTTGGGTTTACCACCAAAGATTAAAGCAAATTCTCTAGTTAAACTAAATGTAGTTAAAGCATTAACAAAAATTACTATTCCTACTAAAATCGGATGTGTTTCCCATAAACCATCAGCTAGTTTAAACAATGCCCAAAAACTACCTAAAGGGGGAAAACCAATTAAACCCAATGTACCGATAATAAATGCTATCCCAGACATGGGGCGGCGTGACCATAATCCACCGAGTTGGGTAACATCTTGGGTGACACTGTTCCAAACAATTCCCCCGGTACTCATAACTAATAATGCAGCGGACAAGGCATGGGTGAGGACTAATAATAATGCGGCTTCATCCTGCTGTGTGCCTACAGCAATAAATATCAAGCCCATGTAAACACTGACGGAATAGGATAAACAGCGTTTAATGTCAATTTGAGCGATCGCAATTAACGCCCCACCAATCGCTGTCACCGCCCCAATCGCCACTATCGTCGAAGATGCCACAGGTGATAAACTAAACACAGGTTGCAATTTAATTAATACCCATGCCCCACTTGCCACTACCACCGAACTCCGCAAAATTGTACTGGGAACAGGTCCCTCCATGGCCTCATCTAACCACAAATGCAAAGGAAACTGGGCGCATTTACCCATTGGCCCAGCAATTAATCCGAAACAGACTAAAGTGATAATTGTGGGGTCAACATTCGCCGTGGCCGCCCATGTAGTTAACTCTGTATAATTCCAAGTTCCTGAAAGTGTCCAAAGTCCCAACACACCCATTAATAAAAACAAGTCTCCCACCCGTTTAGTCAAAAAAGCATCTCGCGCCCCGGTGACTACTAAGGGCTGACTAAACCACAAACCTACTAATAGGTAAGTTCCCAAAGTCAGGATTTCCAGAATTACATAACTGAAAAATAAATCGTTACACAAAACTAAGGCACAAAGACCAGCTTCAAATAATCCCAATAAGGAAAAGAAGCGTCCCCAACCCCAGTCCATTTCCATATAACCAATGGCATATATCTGCGCCAGCAAGTTCAAGCCGGTAATAATAATTAACGCCCCTACGCTGACGGCAGAAATTTCTAAATTAATGGTTAGTTGTAACCCTGCTGTAGATAGCCAAGGAATAAATACTTCTTTAGCTGGATGATTCCAAATAGCAAAGAAAGCAAAGACGGCATGGAAAAAGGAGATAAAGGTCATCACCACGTTGACATATCCCGCCGGTCGAGGACCAGTTTTGCGAATGATTCCCGGCGACCAAGGTATAGCTAACAGCCCACCTATCAAAGCATAAACCGGAATTAGCCAAACAGTGTCTACTAAATACTGAGCCATTCAATTACCTCTATAGTTTGCAGCAAAGATTAAAGAAAACACACCAAATAGCGTTGATCCCTATCAACTTAGTGATGACAGACAATGAAAATTTATCTTTATTTAATATTGTTAGAAATAGCTTACCTTTATCTGTGCCAAAAAGGAATTATTTAATTAGACAAATTCACGATATTTTCTGTAAAGAATTCTTATATTTCAATAGATTGAATTATCAAATGGTAACTATTATTTTTAGTCTATGGATTGTATTTGTCTATAGTATCTATAGTATAGGGGCGGCATTTTCCACCCCGATCAAATTCACACTTTAGCAATTATGTCAAGCTGCAAATTGGGTAAATTACTTTCCGCAATGATCACTGCTGGGCTGAGTTGGCTAATGGGCGCTGGTTTCATATCCCGGTAATCAATAATCTGGACAACAATTAGGTATGCGATCGCCAAAAGTATAGAAATTGCCCCTGTAATAATCGCAACTATCTGAGAACGGTTCATAAGTATTTCCTACAAATTAAGTTATTGAGAGACTTCTATATCTAGATTGCCATAAATCCTGAAATCAGTTTCATTTGCCAAAATATATCTGAAGCTGATAGGATAACGAAAATGACAGTATGTAGCACTAAATTAATATGTTTAATTTAAAAGGGATCAAAACAATGGCGTTCGCGGACTGTGTGCCTTATACTAAGTAGTCCGTAAGAATCGCCTAACTAATGTAATGTTTTCTTAGACAACAAAATCACCTGTAGCCATATCAAAACTTTCTTATACGCTTCTAATTACACAAAAACATCAAAATAATTAAATTATGGATGAGCATATTAAAGAAATAATAAAAGAAAATCTGAAAAAATCAATTAGAAATTTTTTCAAAGGTAAGAAAATAGAAAATTACCAAGTATTAGATGATATTTTTCCCAAAGAAAGACGAATACGTTCTCTGATTGGTGGACTAGAAACAAGTTTAGGAACAACTTGCTGGGAACCTATAGCTAAAACTTTAGCAGAATTAAATGGATTTGAAATCGTTACTGAAAAAATATTACGTCCTCAACCATTTCCTAAAGAATTAGATATTGAACTAAATAAGCTAATTTCCGAACGTGAAAATAAATATAATGGAAATATTGTTGATACGCAAGAATGTATACAGCGACTTAAACAAGCTGCTTTGAAAATTAATCCCGAAGAAATCATCAAATACACATCTCCTCCTTCTGGAACAGGTGTAGATATTCATTTTTCCAAAAATTGTATTGAATATGTTTTTGATATTAAAACTACACAACCAAATCAAAGTGGTTTCAAAGGATTTAACAAACAAATTCTAGAATGGTATGCTTACAGATTTGCTAAAAATCCTCATGCTAACTTAGAAGCACGTATCGCTATTCCTTTTAATCCTTTTAAAAAATCTTGGTATGAAAAGCAAAAGAGTATGCTATCTAGTTCACCTCTAGATACTACCCAAGATATATGGGTTGAAAATGAATTTTGGGATTTTTGTTCTGGAAAGGAAAATACATTTGAGGAGTTACAATCACTTTTTGTTGAATTAGGACAAGAAAACTTTGCAGAAGAATTTCGTGATATTTTTTATCCGAATTAGTTAGATATCAAGAATCTTTAGTAATTCTTTAGCTACATATTCAACAACAGGTACAGGAACAGCATTACCAAACTGTTTTTTAGCAACCTCATCTTTTTTATGGTATTCAAAATTCAGAGGAAATCCTTGTAATTTACAAGCGTGTTTTGCAGTAATGGGTATATATTTCTGCGGTTGATAAATTTTTTCTAAGAAAAGATTTTTATATTCCTGTGGATGATTAGCATGAATAGACACAGTTGCAATATAGTCTTTAGAACCAGTAGCAGTTAAAGTTGGGAAAATTTCAGCAGTAGGTAAAATAATTCTATAAATATTATTAATACCTGTCATATTTTTAGAATTTACAAATTCATATTTATGATCAGATGTTAACCGGAATATTCCTTTTTTAACTAAAATATTTAATTCATTTATCCCTATATCAATTATTATTTCTCGAAAATTGTCAAAAGATAAAGGATTACCATCTTTATTGCCATATTTTTTACTTCTTCTATATTTAAGAAGTGTTAAGCAAATCATTTTTTCTCTATCACTCGTATTGATAATATCCCAAGAGTGAATTGTTGTATGTCCATTCCTTAAATCAGAAAAAATGAAAAAATCATTTAACTCATCATCTTTTTGAAATCTCGTTCTTGATGGTGGAATTACACCTTTAAATAAAGTATTTGCATCTAGTTTAACTTTTTCAACAAAATTAATATTTTTTAATTCATCCAAAATATCTAGAACTTTTGGGTGAATATTTAAAGGTTTAGGAAATTTATACTCCTGACATCTTTCTATATCCCTTCTAATCCCAACAATAAAAACTCTATCTCTATTTTGAGGTAAACCAAAATCGTAAGCATTAAGAACTTTCCATTTCACGCAATATCCTGTATTTGCTAATTCGTTAAGAATCAGTTCCAAATTATCCCGATTTTTAGGACTTGCTAATCCACTAACATTTTCAAAAATGAATCCTTTCGGTTGATTTTTATTCACTAGTCGAATTACATCAAACCATAATTTTCCTCGCTTGTCTTCAAATCCTCTTAAACAACCGGCAACAGACCAAGGTTGACAGGGAACACCACCGACAATGATGTCAACACTATGTGGAAGTTGACTAATTTTTGTGATATCTCCTAATTCAATTTCATGTTTATTAAAGTAACTAATAAAATTTTGCTGATAAACTTTAATTGCTTGTTTGTCTATTTCAGAATAGCCTAAACATTGACCACCTAATTTATCTAAAGCAATTCTAAATCCACCAATACCAGCAAAAAGATCAATAAAAGTGAATTGTTTTTGATGAGTTACTAATTTTAGAGGTAATTCTACTTGTTTTGATATTGGTGAAAATATAGATTTCATATTTGTTAGCTATTGTATCAACTAACTATTACATAGTTATAAATTTAGTATATCATCAAATACACAGATGGAATTAAATTTTATGTCCCTAACCGAAGAAATTCTTTCCCAACTCCCAGGCGATGTTTTAGGCGGCTTGCGTCGTACTGACAGCATATTAGCATCGTTGCGAAAAGGTAACGCACCCATACCCAACGTAGTTAAAGAAAATCCCAAAAATTTAGAATCTGTAGAATTTGATGTCATTATTTGCGGTGGAACTTTAGGAATTTTGATTGGTTGCGCCTTAGCTGTACGTGGTATGGACGTAGCCTTACTAGAAAGGGGAATTTTGCGCGGAAGAGAACAGGAATGGAATATTTCTCGCAAAGAGTTAGAAGTATTTCGGGAATTGGAATTGTTGACAGCAGACGAATTAGCACAAGCTATCGTCACAGAATATAATCCCGCAAGAGTTAGCTTTCAAGGAGGTACAGAAGTATGGGTAGAAGATGTTCTTAACATTGGTGTTAATCCTATTTATCTTTTGGAAACCTTAAAAACCCGCTTTCTTAAGCTTGGAGGAAAGTTATTTGAAAATACACCATTTAATGATGCAGTAGTTCACCCAAATGGAGTTATGCTCAATAACCAATTTACCGCGAAATTGTTATTGGATGCTATGGGAAATCTTTCCCCCATTAGCCAACAAGCGCGTCAAGGAAAAAAACCAGATGCGCTTTGCTTGGTTGTGGGAACTTGTGCGAAAGGATTTCCGAAAAATGACTCAGGGGACTTGTTGTTATCTTTCACAGCTTTGGAAAATCAATGTCAATATTTCTGGGAAGCTTTTCCAGCTAAGGATGGTAGAACCACATATTTATTTACTTATATGGATGCCGATGCACAACGATTAAGTTTAGAAACTTTATTTGATGAATATTTACGCCTGTTACCAGAATATCAAGGTGTGGAAATTAATCGCCTAAATTTTCAACGGGCGTTGTTTGGTTTCTTTCCTAGTTATCGTCAAAGTCCTCTGCAAACCCCTTGGAGTCGGATTTTACCAGTGGGAGACAGTAGCGGGAATCAATCACCTTTAAGCTTTGGTGGTTTTGGGGCTATGGTGCGTCATTTACAAAGGTTAACTTTGGGAATTGCAGAAGCACTAAAAACTGATCAATTATCTGCCCAATCTTTGGCAATATTGCAACCCTATCAACCGAGTTTAAGTGTAACTTGGTTATTCCAAAAAGCGATGAGTGTAGGTGTAAATCAGAAAATTGATTCCCATCAAATTAACCAATTACTCTCCGCTGTATTTGCCCAAATGCAGCAGTTAGGAACACCTGTTTTAAGACCTTTTTTACAAGATATTGTTCAGTTTGGGGCGTTAACAAAAACTTTGTTAAAAACTGGTTTATCTCATCCTTTATTAGTTGCGAAAATCATTCCCCAAGTTGGTTTATTGAGTTTGTTAGATTGGATGTTACATTATGTTAATTTAATTGTGTATACTAGTTTGTTCTCTCTAAGTCCAAGATTAGAAATATTAGTTAATAATCTATCACCAGAAAACCGATATTATTGGCATCGGTTAATAGATAAATGGAAGTTTGGTTCTGGTAGTGATTATTCTGAATAATACAGCACTTTCCGGTGTGATGAGGTACATATCCAGCGGGCAAGATGCCCGCACTACAAGAGTTTCATAATTCAAGTTTGTACCTCATTAGAGCGGAATCTGCTGTATCTGGTAAATGGTTATGAATAGAGGTTTTGTGATTTTATACGTCAAATTAGTTTAACGCTCCCATTGACATAGTATTAATATTGATACTATTATTTATTTAATGCTAATCATAAGCATCTTACCTATCCTATAAAAAAATTGAGGAAATGGAAGATGGTTAACTATACCCACTACACATATAAAGTTACTTGGTCGGAAGAAGATCAAGAATTCGTGGGATTGTGTGCTGAATTTCCCAGTCTGTCTTATCTTCATAAAGATCAGAATGCTACACTCAAAGGTATTACAGATTTAGTAAAAGATGCAGTAACTGATATGGAATCTAATGAAGAGCTAGTTCCAGAACCCAGGGCAAACGCATCTTATTTTTAGAATGCTTACTAAACAATAGTCGGCGTTGCTGAATTAGGGTATGAAATTGAAAAATCAATGATTTCAAACTCTTACTCTCTGCGCCTCTGCGCCTCTGCGTGAAACAAAATCATACTCTTAATCAGCAACGCCCAATAGTCCTATATATTTTTTCAGCTATGAAGACAATGGCGGATTTTTTGCATCTCCGTTGTCGCTAAACCTAAATACATTTGCTGTAATTCTGTGGATAAATCAGGGTTTTTGATCAAATGTTCTATCCGGCTTTGCACAGTAGCAATCAAGTTATCTAAGTTTTCGTCAGCAACTATATGTTGTTTCTGTATCTGCTTTAAGTCTGGCTGTAGTGGTAGTTCGGTGGAGTTACTTTGGTTATGGAAAGATTTAGCTTTTTCGGTTTCTAATTGAGCTACAGTTATTTGTAATGTTTCTATGACTCCATACATCTCCAGTGGATCAAATATTCGCAACAAGCTGGTTTGAGTGACGATAGCTAACTTTGCTCCCCAATCCCAGGATACAACTAATCGCTGCACTCGTCGCTGCTGCATTTCTTGATGGGCAGACCAGAGGGAATCTTCTGGACTTAGCAAAAATAAGGGTGTACTCATCACTGTTTTTGCCTCAATTTGAGCCAAATTTAATCCCAATGCTTGAAATTGTACGATGTCTCTTTCTGTCACAATTCCTACTGGTTTAAAAGCTGATAAGACATCGTTCCAGGAATCTGTTTTGACTATCACCACGCAACTAACTTGATTCTCCGCCATCATCTGCGCCAAGCTGAGTACAGAAGCTGTAGGTGGTGCATGAATTACCTGAGTGGTCATTACTTCTGACACCCGCCGCATTTTCAGCAAGTTGGTGGGGCGCAAAACTTGCCTAATACTTTCTGGGGAGACAATCCCCACGAGTTGTTTCTCTGCATTGGTTATCACTAAGTGGCGAATGCGATATCGTCGAAACAAAAACAGTGCAGCAAAGATATCCCGAAATGCAGTTTCCGCTAAGGTTATGACTGGATGCACCATGACATCAGCTATTTTCACATCAGCAAAATTTCTACCCGCCGCTGTAAGTTTGACAATATCTCGCTCTGTGAAAATACCCAGTATTTCTGTTTTTTCCATGACTAAAATACAACTTGAACGCGTACCTCCCATGGAACTAAAGCCAATTGCTGAATCAAAATCAGGTAATAAACAACTATTACCTCGCGTCTGATTCATTAAATTCACAACATCAATTAGGGAAGTCTGGGGCGCAACAACCAGTGGATACCTATCTATCGCCTCTTCTAAACAGGGAACGCCAATGAGTGGGTCATCAATTTGCATGGTTCACAATAGCTGATGAAGTTAATTTATGAAGTTTTGTAAAGTTTTTTGTCATATACATATTATTTCTACAAATTTCAGTTATGATACGAGGGATGTAAAGGATAAATCGAGGAAACAGTTTACATATAAAGGGTTTAACGATTAAAAGGTAAATGGGGGGATAAAATTCAAACTGGCCTATCCAAATAGGGGCAAAAGAAGACATTTTTGCTTTATGGTTCTAAATCAGAGCCAATAAGTACATCAGTCTTCATCCATGCCAGAAATCCTCTGTATTTTACCATATAGCCTGTCTAGGACTCTTTTAACTGATACAGGTTGCCACTGACTGCCTCGCTTGGTTGTATATCCTTGCTGGTTAAGCCATGCGGCAATTTGTGGAAGTGATTTTCCTGACTTGTGGTGACGGCGAATTAATTCAATGATCTGTTGTTCAGATGGATTCTCTACTAGTTCACCATTAACTGACTGTTGACCAAAAGCAGGTGAACCATAGCCGGCATAGCCGCCACTGGCAGCTTTCGCTTTCCTGGCTTGGTCTAGCTTTTCCCACAGGTAAGAGTCTTTTGATTTTTCAGTTGCCATAGTTTTGAGAATTCAATCACCTCTGTAGATATGATATCTCAAATATTGGTTATTCCTAGAGGAATCCTATATTTGGGGATTGTAAGTAATTGGACAAAAATATTTACAGTCATTGCGAGCGAAGGGAAGCAATCACAACCCTTGGAATTGCTTCATTTTACTTCGTTATATATGGCTAACGCCACGCTGCGCTAACGCAATGGCATTGTGTAATTAATTCTGTCTCACTACTTATTGGTTGTTGATTTCATCTCATTTTCAGTTGGAAATAGGGGGTGTTTGAATGCGATTGATTTTCTTGGGAGTACCGGGTGCTGGCAAGAGTACCCAGGGGGCAGCACTGTCAAGCCAATGGCAAATTCCGCATATTTCCATTGATGATATATGCCGTCAGGCGATCGCCAAGGAGACTTCTTTCGGCTTAAAAGTCAAGCCCTATATAGAAAGAGGTGATGTAGTTCCAGATGATTTCCTGCTGAATATCATTCGCCAACGCTTAAATCATGCCTCTGCTCAACAGGGTTGGATTCTGGATGGATTTCCTGGTAACTTATCCCAGGCGAAACTTCTTGATCAACTACTATTAGAAATCCAGGCTAAAAACCACAATGCTTCATCAAAACAGCTTTACGACCAAGTTTTTAGCTTTTATGTCCCCATTGATGTTTTGTTGCCAAGGTTACTGCAACAAAGCCGCCTAGATGATACTCGTGATAACATTTACAAGCGAATAGAAATCTATCATGAGCATTCTGCGTCCTTAATTCAGTATTATCGCCAACAAAATTGTTTAACCATGATTAATGGCGATCGCTCAGTTGAAATAGTAACTCAGTTTTTACAAGATTCCTTTGCCAAATCTTATTTAACAGCAAATAAAAAAAATTTAACTGCTGGAAAAATATCAATCAAATCAGGAAAAAATATTTTATCTGCATGACACAAAAATAAAGTAAAATTCCTGCCTATTTTATGCGAAAGAAAAGAAAAATCAAAAGATTACAATTTCTATGGCATCAGAGTTATAGAACTTCTGAGCCTTGCGTTACCTCAACAAATAACCTCAATTATTTGACAATTTTCCATCTTACAACTACATAATCACCAATTTAAATTTTTGCTGGAGAAACCTATGGCTACTTCTGAAAGTCTGAATGAAAGTCTTGTTAAATATATCCAAAAATCAGAATTTGAATCGCTCTTAAAGGCGAAAGAGTTGTTTGTCATGGACTGCACCGCAACTTGGTGCGGACCTTGTAGGATGGTTGCTCCTTTAATGGATCAACTGGCTGAAGAATACAAAGATCAGGCAAAAGTAGTCAAATTAGATGTTGGTGACGGCGAAAATCAAAGCATTGCTAAAGAGTACGGTATTCGCAGTATTCCCGCAGTTATGTTTTTCAATCATGGTGAATTATCAGAAATAGTTGTTGGGGTAGTTCCCTATGAGAAATTCACCACAGCTTTAAACAAAATACTTTCACCTTCTTGAGGGGGTTTCTCCATGCAGAGAGCGTATATATTTCCATGTCCTAATTGCGGTAGTGAAGCAAAACGTCAGTTTTTAACTGATGGAAAACTAGCTCACAAGCATTCTTTGATGAATCAAATTATCCGCACAGAGTGTCCAGTTTGTGACTACCTGATGGTAATACGCTCTCTGGATGGAAGTGTCATTGAAGCTTACGCACCCGGAATACCAAGTAATTTTCAACCATTAACTACATCTAATCTTTCCCCAGAAGTGTCTAAGCAGCAAATATTAGAAATGAGTAAATCTATTTTATTCTCCCCCATATGTAGACATTTACCAAATGAAAATCCCAAAAATTCATACTCATTACTTTCAGGATTTCAACCATGATTAAAGCTGAAGACATAATGACCACAGAAGTTGTCACAATCCGTGGTTCAGCAACCGTAGCCGAAGCTGTAGCACTGATGAAAGAACGCCATCTGCGCTCTTTAATTGTCGAACCTCGCACAGAAAATGACCCCTATGGCATGATCACTGAAACTGATATTGTTTATAAAGTTGGTGCTTATGGTCAAGACCCCAAACAAGTGCGAGTCTATGAAATTATGACCAAGCCTTGTATTGTCGTCAATCCTGAGCTTGGTGTGGAGTATATAGCCCGCTTATTTGCCAATACAGGCATCCGTCGCGCTCCTGTAATTAAAGGTAAGCTATTAGGAATCATCTCAATTACTGATATTCTCAGAAAAAGTGACTTTGTGGAAAATCCAAAAAGCTATTTTGAGATGTATTGTCAGGAATTTCCCGATGCTTTAGAAGCCAGAGTTTACGAAGATTAAATCCAATAACTCATGGTTTTTTGCCCAGGTAAGCATACTCATTTACATAAGAATAATGAGCAATCTGGAGAAAGCTGAAACGGGATTTTTGCAAATTCATTACAATTCACAAGTTACCCACAAATTTCAATCCAACTATTGATAGGAACTTATAAACCGATGATGAAAGCTGAAGACATAATGACCACAGAAGTTGTAACAATTCGTGGTTCAGCAACCGTAGCAGAAGCTGTAGATTTAATGAAATATAAAGGTTTGCGATCTTTAATTGTTGAACCTCGCACAGAAAATGACCCCTATGGTATGGTCAGTGAAACTGATATTGTTTATAAAGTTGCTGCTTACGGTAAAGACTCCAAACAAGTGCGAGTTTATGAAATTATGACCAAGCCTTGTATTGTTGTCAATCCTGAACTTGGTGTGGAGTATGTAGCCCGCTTATTTGCCAATACAGGCATCCGTCGCGCTCCTGTAATTAAAGGTAAGCTATTAGGAATCGTCTCAATTACCGATATCCTCAGAAAAAGTGATTTGTTTGAAAATCCAAAACGCATCTTTATTGAAGACGAAATAGAAGTTGCACGGGAAGAAGCGAGAACAATTTGTACAACTAAGGGCGATTCTTCTCGTGAATGTGCAGCAGCTTGGGATATTGTAGAAGAACTTCTGGCAGTAGCATCTGACCAAAGATTAGTGAAGGAGAATGTTGTCGAATAAATATTATTTGCCTTGCCTGATTTGCCCAAAATTCTCATAGGGGTAAAGGTTTTTTCTTGCCTTTGTCCCTTTAAATAACACCTATAGAGATAGTTGATTTGTCCATTTTTTTTAGAGGATGAGTCAGGATTTAGATTTAACTTCTATTTTTCATATCCAAAAACTTTAATTGTTGATATAAACAACGAATTTGCTGCAAATTTACACCTGCTAATTCTGCTTTTCTTAATGGATTACCAAAAATTGCGTCTACTTCTAAAGGACGCTTTTCATCAAAATCAATTTTCATACTGGTGCGGTAGGGTTTCATTTTTGTGGTGTAATCTAACATGGTTTGAATAAAACTTTCAGGAATGATTCTCCCGGTACTTTTTGCCCCTGCGACTACCTCCCACATCAAACTTTCCACTAACTGACGAGTGTGAATATCCGTCATCAATTCATCTGTTCTCCCATCAAGAATTACAGATAAGCCATTATAGGGAATATTCCAGACTAACTTTTTCCAACGTCCTAATAGTAGATCTTCTAACATTTCTATAGATATACCAGCATTTTCAAAATCTGTGGTAACTTCCCGCATTTTTTTAGTAATGCCGGTTAATTGATAATTAGATTTATACTCACCTAAAGTAATTTGTCCATAATCTAAATGATGAATATGTCCTGGTCCAACTTTATTAGCACAGAGAAAACATAAACCCCCAATAATGCTGACATTATTGACAATTTCTGCAACTTCTGCTTCTATATCCAGTCCATTTTGTAATACCAATACTACCCCGTCATCTTTAACTATTGGTGGTAATAAATGGGGTAAAAGTTGATTTTGGGTTGTTTTTAGTGATATTATTACCACATCACAGGGTGGCATTTTGTCTACATTGTTATGAGCATTAACTTGGGAGAGGGTGAAATCACCGTCTTTAGACTCAATAATGAGACCATTTTCCCTTACCTGTTGGTAATCACTTTTGAGTAAATAGTGAACTTCTAAACCAGATTTTTGGAGTTTTGCGCCATAAAATCCACCTAATGCGCCGGTTCCTAATATTGCATAAGTGCGTTTATCCATTTGATGTATAAAAAAAACTGAAGAAAATCATCAGACTATATTTTATCAGAATTGTCATTAATAAAACTTAAACATGATTTACTATCTTGTAGAAGCTTTGCTAGAGAGGTAAAATTCATGGCTGATATTGTTGATATTGCAGTTAGTAATGATGCGTTTAAAACTTTGGTAGCTGCTGTTTCTGCTGCTGGGTTAGTGGAAACATTAAAAAGTCCGGGTCCATTCACCGTGTTTGCACCCACTGATGACGCTTTTGCTAAGTTACCACCAGGCACAATTACAACTTTATTACAAAATATTCCCCAGTTAGCACGGATTTTAACCTATCACGTTGTTTCTGGAAAGTTAACAAAGGATGATTTAGCGAAACTAGGTACAGTCAATTCTGTGGAAGGTTCTCCCATCAAAATTAATTGTGAAGATGGTTTTGAGGTGAAAAACGCCACAGTTTTAGCAGCAGATATTATTGCTGATAATGGTGTAATTCACGTTATTGATACTGTGATTTTGATGGGTTAGTCCCACAAGCTGAATTTTTTGATTTTGACATTCTGATAGAGACGCTGGAAGCAACGTCTCTATATACTAAACACGGGTGAGATCTAAACTTTTGCCAAATGACAAAGAACCCAGATGTGTAGGGGTTTAGCTCATACTTTACCCCCTACCTTTAGAATCAAACAATCAAGCCGTTTTGAGTAAGTAGGTGAACAGAATAAAACCAATCTGTGTAAAGAAAAGTAAAATCGCCCAAACCCTCTTGCATGAGTGCCTCTTGCCTTGCCATAACGACGATTTTCAATGCTAACCTACTTATAATTAAAATTAAGAAATTGAGTTGTTAGGGCTAATTCTTTAAAAAATGTAACATAAATGGTGTAACCACTCACTTTTGAGATAAGATTACTTAAGTAACCTGGAATTTATAATAAAACCTAATCATAAGAACCTACAATTACCTATCCCCCAAAATTAATGTTAGATTTTCACACCTTAACTGAATTTTCCCGCAATCACTGTATAGGTATCTGTGGCTTTCTAGTCCCGGCTAATGTCTTGACTACCTTATTAACGATTATCCTCGCGTTTCTAAATCGTCCCATGCGTCAAGTCTGGGCATCTGTGACACTAGCCTGTACATTTGCTGCAATCATGATGCTGCACGTTTATACTTGGTTTATGATTGGTGTAGTGATGTTACCCACGTATGTCTTGTTATCCCTAGCTGTCACCTGTTTATTAACTAATCTTTTAGTAATTATCTGGCGGGGAAATCCTCTACAATTATTTTCTCTAGGTAAATAATGACAGTATATCCCCACTACTTCCTGTAGGCTATGATTTATTTAATGATGATACTAGTTTTCTGAATGAACTAGCTACCGACGAAATACAAACCATTCTCGGTAGTGGTCATCATGGCAGTCATTATGGTGGTTATAGCGGCAGTTATAGCGGCAGTTATATCGGTGGTTATAGCGGCAGTTATAGGGGTGGTTTTTCTCACTAACACTAAACATTGCTAGAGTAAAATCCCCGACTTCTTAAAGAAGTCGGGGATATAGAAAGTTGAAATAAAATTACGTTTTTACTTCTAACTTTTGATTGATTTGGATATTAGCCACGATCATTCCTCTTTGAGATATTTTCTTGACCAAAAATACATAAACAGTCAGAATAGTAGTAAAAGTAGAAATTACTATTCTAACTATTAGTAATAGCTGTTAGTTAACAGCTATCTTTTGAATTTTAATAACCCCAATATCTCCCGTTATGACTTTTGTGAGAGTAATGATGGTTGTGATGAGAATGACAGCTATAATGATGATAACCACCACCGAGAACGTTTTGTACTTCATCGGTAGCTAGTTCATTCATAAAACTAGCAGCATCATTAAATAAATCATAACCAACAGGAAGTAATGCGGATATTTGGATATTAGCCATGATAATTCCTCCTTGTATGTATTATCTTGATAAAAGATAAGTAAGATTAGATGTGATATGCACTAACCTTAGTTTTTATTCTTTCAAAAAGAATTTATAAATTCAAGGCTTTAATCCCAATGAATAAGACGTTATTGAAATAGTTTTGTCTAGTTATTGATGGCAATTAGTAATTATTTTTTCTTGACTAAAAGACTTTTTATTTTGATTTTTTGCTATATGGTAGAGATGTTTCATGCAACATCTCTAGAAAAAAGTTATTTTTTCGGTGTATTATATTTATCCGAAAAACCAGACTTAATTAAGTTTGTTTTGTCTGAAATACCAGGAATTTTTAATTGGTAAATTCTGCCCGCAATTGGTTAACAACTCGATCTAATCCCACAGAATGGGCGGCTTTGAATAATAAGCGATCGCCTGTTTGCATAAATGTTTTTAATCTTGTTACCAAATCAGCATGATTTGTGAAACATTCGCAAGATATATTATCGGCACTATTAGCAATAATTTCCGCATCTTGACCATCAACTAATACCAATAAACCATCCAGATGCAAATTCTTGACCATTTCTCCAACTTTTCGATGAAGTTCTGGGGATCTTTCTCCTAGTTCTTTCATTGCCCCTAAAACCGCAATTTTTCGCTTTCCGGGTGTGTCTGCTAACAACTGCAAAGCTGCTAACATGGCTTCTGGGGCGGCATTATAGGTTTCATCTAAAATCACCACATCATTAGCTAAAGTAAAGCGTTGACTTCTACCTGTGGGCATATTTACCATAATACCAGATTGTAATAATTGCCAATCAATTTCTAATACCTTGGCTACTGCTAAAGCTGCTAAAAAATTGGTAGCATTATGACGACCGGGTAAAGGTAAAGGTAGACGCATTCCTGCAACTTCTACAGTTTCATTATCAGTTAATTCTCCTTGAATATCGCCACCAGAAAAACCATAACTGATAACTTTACCCTGCCAGAACTTCGCTGCCGTTTCCATTAATAATGGATTATCATAATTAAGAATAGCAATACTATCATTTGGCATGGTTGCTAATAATTCACATTTAGCTTCTGCAATGGCTTCTTCTGAACCAAGTAACTCAATATGCGCCGTGCCTACATTAGTAATTACCCCAATTGTCGGTTTAGCAATTTCTGTCAATTCGGCAATTTGTCCCCTTCCCCGCATAGCCATTTCGATGACAGCAAAGTTATTTTCTCTACCCATTTCTAACAGGGTTTTGGGAACACCTATTTCATTATTAAAATTCCCGTAGGTTTTATGAACTTTGCCTTTTGTGGCTAAAACTGCGGAAATTAATTCTTTGGTTGTGGTTTTCCCGACTGAACCTGTGATGCCAATGACAGGAATAGCAAAGCTTTCACGCCACCATTTAGCAATTTGTTGATATGCCTTTAAAGTATCTTTAACCCGCAAAACCGGAAAACCGGGATTTTCGTAATGATGATCAACTATTGCAACTATAGCCCCTTGAGCGATCGCTGTGGGTACAAAATCATGTCCGTCAAACTTTTCTCCTCGCAAAGCCAAAAACACTTCCCCTGGTTGCAAAATGCGGGTATCTGTTTGTATCCCAATAGCCAACTGAGTTAAGGTAGATACAGATACATTCACAGGTTCAGCGATAAGAACTTCAAGCAGTTGAGAGATAGTGATAGAGACTGACATACTGATAAACGATAGGGTATTTTAAAGTTATTCACCTTATCATTTTTTGTGTCACTTTCATTGAAGATTTATTTTTGTGAAGTTCTATACACTAAACTGGTTTAGATGATTTGTAATACGTATTACTGTTGAAGTGGAGAATCTATCTCTTGTTTAATTCTATTGATTAGGTAATCTCCTTTTCTTCAACAGTAGTATTTTCTGGAACTGATTAAATCATTTTTATTTGTCCTTTGTGTTGATATTCTGCTGTTGGATAATCTGGCTAATTTCTGCCAGACTTAAATTTAAAACTTGTGCGATTTGTTCTTTAGTTAAACCTAATCCTATCAAACCAGGAACTGCGTCTAACTTAGCTTTGTGTTCACCTTCTTCTTTTGCTTCTTGATAAAATCGGGTTTGTTTTAACTCACTTAATCCAAACATGGCTTCTATTTCCTCCCTATTCATTCTTGGAAACTTGTAAATTAAAATTGTCTCGATGATTTGTAATAGTTGTTGCTGTTGAAGTTGAGAATTTATCTCTTGTTTAGTTCTGGTGATTAATTCTCTAGCTTGGGTAATGGAATTATCTGCGTTAGCGATGATTAGTTTTATTGTAGCAATACCAATGGGTAAAGATGTTGTTTCTGCTAATTCGTCCAGATAAATCACTCTCACTCGTTGACTGGTGAAAAATTCTTGATAATGCTGAATATCTTTTGTATCTATGCTGCTGGTTGGATAGATAACTACAGCACTCCAGTGATTTTTGGGGTTGTTTTGGCGAATGTAAAGAAATATTTCGCTAAAAAGTCTATGGTAGAGATCCTTATCTGATTGAAATTGTACTTCTAAAAAGTAGATGGGGTTATCTGTATTTTGGTTAGGTAAGAAAACTCCATCTATTCTCAAGGCTGTTTGTTTGACTTCAACTGATGAAAATTGATAAAGTTCTGCTAGTTGGGGAGAGTTACCAATGAGTTCAAAAAATATGCTGGGTATTTCTTGAAATAATCTTTCAGAGGGAACAGGGAACGGGCAACAGGAAACAGGAAAAACTCATGTTTAAAAACATGAGATTGAAATAATGACACTGTTTTTTTCGTGCTACGCATCTTTTAAAAACATCCTTTTTTTGACTGAGCTTTAAACTCAGAACTAAAGTTTTTTATTTGCTCCCTGTTCCCTGTTCCCTGTTCCCTTCTTTTGTAAAATATGCTGTCTGTTTTCATTTTGAAAAGTTGTTTGGAGGAGTAAAATTTTAGTTATCTGAAACTTACGAAGTGGGTTTATTGTTGTAATAATAACGAATTTATAAATCAGGTTTTTTTACTGTTGAATTAGATAAACTTTGAGATTTTTTAATAAATTTTTCATCAAAAGTATAAAACTCTAAACAATGATTGCTAGAAGTTAAATGAAAAGCATCTGCAAAATCAATACCATTTTCATGCCATTCAATAACTTGTAAAATCAGCCTTTCATTAGTTAAATAAACATTAGATAAACCAAAAACCTTTCTAAAAGCCTGACAAATTTCTAAAGGTTTAAACTTATAAGCAAACCTTAAAACCCATTCGGTTTCCAAAATGACAGTATCAGCAATAAAAATATTTTTATTTTTGAATAATGCTAAACTTTGTTGATACTGTAGCTCATCATCTTTGGTAATAAATCTAACGATAATGTTAGTATCAATGGCAATCATTGACTCCATAATTCTTCTATTCCTTGTGCTACCGCTTCTTCCATTTCTTCAATTGTTTTGGCTTTTCCTTGATAATTCAAACAACCAGCAGCATCATCTAATTTTGTTTCTGGAAAAGTTTTTTTAGGCTTTAATAAAATTCCATCCCCCAAATTAATTATTATTAATTCCTGTCCATCTTGCCAATGATACTGATCTCTTAAAACTTGGGGAATAGTAATTTGACCTTGAGTTGATAGTTTAGTAATTTCCATTGCAATAATTTTCCACTATTTATGGTAATCTAATTTTAACATATATTCATAGCTATTTGAAATTGTACTTTTAAAAGTAGATCAGATTATATGTAACTATTGCAACATTAATTTTCTGACCTAGCAGCACGCATAAATTGCGCTCCTCCATAAATATACTGTCCTAAAGCATTAGCTTGTCGGGAAGGTGCAGCTAAATAGGCATTGATTTTAGCTTCTTTGAGGAGACGTTGGATATCTTCCCAAAAAAACTCTCCACCACCACCTGTAATAATCACATCAGTTACCCGCTCTGGCAACCACGCTAACACACGAGAGCAAATTTCCCGTGAAAACTGCTCTGTCAGATTGGGGAGAAAATAATCTAAATTAGTAGGTTTACTAACACCTTTAGGACGGTAAAATCTTTCACCTTTGGGCTTATTCACCTCAGAAATAAATACTAAAGATTGACTATCTGCACCATCTATTTCCTTAGCTACCATTTCATAAAACTGACTCATTCCGAAGTCTTCACTCTTAGAAAGATATTTAACAAAACGGAAATTATCCACCATGAGCATATCAATGGTTTGGTGACCAATATCAATAATCCCCACAGATATTTTTGTAAAATTGGGAACTGTTGCGCCTTTATTCGGTTGAGTTTCTGACCATAGTAAACTACCATAGCCATTTGGAATTACCCATACCTTAGTAATATTTAAGGACACTAATTCACCTCTAAAATTCATTACATGGAGGCCAATTAACAACCTATTCAAATGCGATTTTTCATTTTCAAACTGCTCTAAGGAAAGGAAAGGTAAACTCAGGACAACAGCAATTTCATCTTTAAGCTTAAAGTAGCCAGCAGATGATAACACTTTGATAAGTGCATCCTCCACTTTAGATTGGCCAACACCGAGATTTGCGCCAAAGTCTGCTGCTAATTGACCAACAGCATAACCAATATCTTGATATTCTATCCACAAATTCATTAATGGATCAGTTCCTTTGGCTTCCAACACCAAGCCACGAATTTGTTTTATTGACATTTGCTTCACAGGAGAAGGAATGAAAGCCACATTACCAGGTTCAAGGCTCACACAGGTTTTTGTAGCAGTTCTACCTAAATCAACACTGAGAATAGTTTTACAAAAAATATCATTTAGTTTCGCTTCCTCAATTAGTGTGTTTTCTCTAATGTTTTTTGCTTCTATGGCTTTTACTTTTATTGCTTTTAAAAGACTTTCATAGTAGTCATTTGGAACGATAATTAACTCCTCTTGTAATTGCTCAAGAACTTGGTTAGTTTGCTCTACTGCTGCTTGAAATTCGTTTAAAGTATCTGCTGTAGGTTCTCTATCAATCTCCCACATTAAGTAAATAAGATTTTGCTGTAATCGTAATGCCAAGCGCAAACAATCTTTCTCTATTTCACTCAATATGTTCTGATCAGTTAACTCCTTAATCTGCTTTTTACTTTCATCAGCAAATTCATGATATTTTTTCTCTAAGTTTGTATATTTATCTGTTAATTCGTTTGCAACTTTTCTGTGATGTTTAGCGGCTTGTCTATCCTTTTCTCCAGCAGCATGAGAAGTAAAAGCACCTGCAACAGCACCAACAGCTAGACCTACAGCACCAAATACAAAAGGTAGTATGAAAATCATATAATTCTTGATTTATTATTTAGTGACTAGGAGGAAGTTAAGGAAGTTGAGAATCAGGCAATAATTTACTATCTACTGATGTAAGACCTAAAGATTGAGCAATAGCCACTGATTCACGTAACCGTTGCATAGCCTCTTCTATTCCTGGTGCAATTGGACGATTTGTAATTTCTTGATTAATTGCTTTTGCTTCTGCCAAAAATTCTAGATTTTTCTGATGTTCATAAATCAGTTCATTTTCAATTTCTTGTAATCTTCCTAATTCTTGCCGAGTTAAAGATTCATAATAGGTTTTTACAGCCTGTTTGTGATCATCTAAGATTCTGAAAAACTCAACAGCCATACCTCCAGCACCAACAACAGCTAATAAAGGTGCTACTGTAGTTAATGCGATCGCTATTGGTGGACAAGCCGCAGCTAATGTTGCTGTTGTAAATGCTGTTACACCCCCAACTGCACCACCCATAACAGTATCTTTTAATGTTGCTGTAGCAGCTTCCTGTGCAGAAATTTCACCTCGAACTACACGCAGCCCATGAGTTAAGGGACTTCCAAATAAAAAAATACTCAACCACCTAACGCAAAAATCTCTCAAACCCTTATTCCTCTGTGTCCTCTGCGCCTCTGTGGTTCGTTAATCAGGATAATTTATTTCTTGGAAGTCCCTAAAAGAGAAAAAGGTACAGTTGTAACTGCACCCACAGCCGCCCCTATTGGTGCAGCTTGCAAACCTGCCTTTACAGCACCAGTTAAGTTATCAAAGTGGTATTTAGCATTTAATCTCATTTGTTCCTGACTAGTCATGGTTTTATCACCACGAGCCATATTGTCTTTGCCATTCTCCCATCTGATATTACTCGGATCATTAGAACCTCCCTTACTGTGGGGTTTAACGTGACTAGCGTGCTTATCAGATAGGTAATCGTTGGCATTATTAGTGGCAGTTTGACTATCTATACCCGCACGTTGAGAAGGGGGAATTTTATCCAACATTTCTTGGGCTTGAATCCTGGTTCTAATAGGTTCACCAGGACGAACACCCCCTTTATATAATCTACGTGCCGTACTTAAAGGTAAATCCTGTAAATTGACGTGGTGAATGTTGGTTGTCGCAGCCGCATTGACAGCAGAATTACGCTGGGAATCGTCAGACATGGATAACTACCTTTTTATATTTGACAGAAGCGGTTGATAAAATAAATTATACTCAATACGGTAATAATTGACTACTGGTAAAAATAAATATATAGTTGGTGTAAATAAAAAGATTGCACTAGCGAAATACACGATGCAATTTAGTCAATGCGAGATAATGTAGAAACACAGTCATTGTCAATATGACATTTCCACAGAAAGAATGATAAAATAGCTTGTGGATAAAGTCTTTCTTTGTGCCTATTCTCAATTCAATTTACACAAGAGTATAAATAATTATGCTATCAGTTGAAGGATTAATTCAGGAAGCCTTGTCTTTACCCAATGCTACCAGAGTATTTTTAGTAGAAAAACTAATTGAAAGTCTAGAATCTGGTATTGATGAAAATATCCAAAAGAGTTGGAACACAGAAGCTAAAAAACGCAGAGATGAAATACGGAATCATACCGTTGAGCCAATTTCTGAAGAAATAGCTTTATGACTTAAAATAGAATTAAAAAACGTATGATTTACTTAACTAGGAGGTTCTATGATGACTTTACAAGAAATTATTAATTCTATAGAAAATTTACCCACAGAAGATCGAGAGTATTTATTTGAGTTTTTGCAAAAACAACGAATTAATCAAAAACGAACTGAAATTTTAACTAATGCGGAGGAACTTCAACAGGCTTTTAAGAATGGTACAGCAAAGAGAGGAACTGTTGATGATTTGATTGCTGATTTACTAGGAGATGATGATGGAAGTTGTTTGGAGTAGTGGATTTAAGAGGTCTTTCAAGAAGATTACAAAGAAAAACCCACAATTAAAAAATCAAATTATTAACGTGTTAATACTTTTGGCAGATGATCCATTTACCCCGTCTTTGAAGTCTCATAAATTAGGAGGAGAGTTAGCAGGTTTATGGTCTTGTTCTGTTGCGTATGACTGTAGAATTATCTTTAACTTCTCTGAGGATGAGGAGTTATTAGAAATGGTTATTTTATTGATAGATATTGGCAGCCATGATGAGGTTTATTAAAATGAATTTTTTCAACAATGGTTGATTTTGATATAAATATTTTGCAAAACGTTAAGATTTATTGACTTAAACAACATAAATATTGTTTAAATAATCAGCCATAACCCAGTCAGCAACTAGGTTTCACCCTCTCTCACGTCAAATAACCTCGCAACAAACCTTATTTGTTCATAGCGGTTAGGTTTGAGAAAATCAGAAACGATTTAATAATCAAGCACTTATAGTTATTTAACTTGTCAAGGGAGAACACAGGATGAAGTTAGCTTACTGGATGTATTCGGGACCCGCTCACATTGGAACTTTGCGGATTGCGAGTTCTTTTAAAAACGTTCATGCTATCATGCACGCGCCCCTGGGTGATGATTACTTCAATGTTATGCGTTCCATGCTATCGCGGGAAAGAAACTTTACCCCAGTTACAACCAGCGTCGTTGATAGAAACGTTTTAGCGCGAGGTTCTCAAGAAAAGGTGGTAGACAACATCACCCGCAAAGACGCGGAAGAACACCCCGATTTAATCGTTTTAACTCCTACCTGCACTTCCAGCATTTTGCAAGAGGACTTACATAACTTTGTCGAACGGGCGCAATTGGAAGCAAAAGGGGACGTAATGCTGGCGGACGTGAACCATTACCGCTACAATGAATTACAAGCCGCAGATCGCACCTTACAACAAATCGTCCAATATTACATTGAGAAAGCCCGGAAGCGGGGGGAATTACCAACAGAGAAAACAGTCAAACCCTCAGTTAACATTATCGGGGTTTCTACTCTGGGTTTCCACAATAACCATGATGTCACTGAACTGAAGCGGTTAATGACTGATTTGGGAATTCAGGTAAATACTGTGATTCCTGAAGGTGCGTCTGTTCACGAGTTAAAAACTATGCCTCAAGCTTGGTTTAACTTAATTCCTTATCGGGAACTGGGGTTAACTACAGCTAAATATTTAGAAGAACAATTCGGGACTCCTTACGTAGATATTACGCCGATGGGTGTGGTGGAAACTGCTAGATGTATCCGTAAAATTCAGCAGGTAATTAATGCCCAAGGTGCTGAGGTTAATTATGAAGACTTCATCAACGAACAAACTCTGCACGTATCCCAAGCGGCTTGGTTTTCCCGTTCTATTGACTGTCAGAACTTGACAGGGAAGAAAGCGGTGGTTTTTGGTGATAATACTCATGCGGCGGCTTTAACGAAGATTCTCTCGCGGGAAATGGGGATTCACGTGGTGTGGGCTGGTACTTATTGCAAGTATGATGCTGACTGGTTTAGAGAACAGGTGAGCGAATATTGCGATGAAGTATTGATTACAGATGATCATGGTGAAATTGGGGATGCGATCGCTCGCGTTGAACCTTCTGCTATATTTGGTACACAGATGGAACGTCACGTTGGTAAACGTTTGGATATTCCTTGTGGTGTCATTGCAGCACCAATTCACGTGCAGAATTTCCCCATTGGTTACAAACCATTTATGGGTTATGAAGGCACAAATCAAATCACTGATTTAATCTACAATTCCTTCACTTTGGGAATGGAAGATCACCTTTTAGAAATCTTTGGTGGACACGATACAAAGGAAGTAATTACCAAAGGAATTTCCGCAGAATCTGGTTTGAATTGGACAAAAGATGGTCAAGCGGAATTGAATAAGATTCCTGGTTTTGTGCGCGGAAAAGTGAAGCGAAATACCGAAAAGTTTGCCCGTGAACGTGGGTTTAAAGATATCTCGGCTGAGGTGTTGTATGCCGCTAAGGAATCTGTAGGTGCGTAGGTAAGAAGAGTGAGTAGTGAGGGCGAATATTTTAACCTTCGCTACTTGCTTTTTTTATATTAGTGTTTATAGTTAGAGACTTCCAAGAAATAAATTATCCTAAGAAACGAACCACAGAGGCACAGAGTACACAGAGAGAGAATTTCTGCATCAGTTTTGGGACATTTTTTTATTTGGAAGTCTCTTAGAGTGTTTCAAGCAATAAATGATCTAAAACCTGTCACTATCCTACGGGAAGAGAACACCCACTCAATGACAATTGGGCATTTTTTTAGTTGGAATACTCTTATACCCATTCTCCGTATCAAATTAAACCCAGTTAAGTTAATTCAATAACTATATGGATGAAGTAGTCAGAAAGGTTGCGGCTTTAGGTTTACCTGGTGTATTGCTTGTAGTGACAATGGCCGCTACTGGTCTAGCTGGAGGTGCTGCTATAACTACGGCCTTAGCAGCTTTGGGCGGACCATTTGGAATGATAGGTGGTATTGCGGCTCTTGGAGTTGCTGGATTAGTAGCAGATGCTCTAGGTAAATATGGTATTGATGGTCTTTTAACAGGAATATATCTGGAGCGAAAGAAAAAAGAGCCAGTAGCAAAATTGTGTAAAGAAATTGACGATTTACCTATTTCTAGCGATTTGAAGCGCAAACTTAGGGATGCTATAGGTTGCTAAGATAGCTTTAAATACTTTTGTACTGGTATCCATTCTCAATGGATACTCTTTATTTGATCTTTAAAACAACTCTTATGAATTACTCAGATACAAGGTTGGGTTGAGGTACGAAACCCAACAAATGCGTCGGGTTGCGCTGTCGCTTAACCCGACCTACAAAAAATGGACAAGGTATTGTTGCTACTAAGGAATGTGAATTAAATAAGGTGCAAAAGTAGGGTGTGTTAGCGACAGCGTAACGCACCATTCCAGGTTACATCAGAATTGCAGGTTATTAAATTTGCGTTCCTAACTAATTTTTTCCGGATAGAGATGGAATATTCAGCACTTATATTTTAGGGGGTTTTACTTTTTATCAGTGATGTAAGTGCAGTGACAATTATAAATTTTACACTTGCCATTTATCAATTGTTGAGTTGGATTAAGAAATTAGCCTTGAAAATAGGCTTTATTGTGGCAAATATATCTACGATTACCATTTAAAGGTATTCAAATTTAAGCTGGGCTAAATGCAATGATTGATACCCCTAATCAACAAAGGTATAAATAATCAGGGTTATTAAATCATTATTTGCAAGTAAATGCTATGACTCAGATTACAAGATCACTAATATTTTCTGGCGATTTGGCACTAAAATAGCCAGTATTTAGGGTATTCTAAGGGAAATAGTTAGATTTAACAATTTTCCAAGCAGTTTCTGAGTAATCTCTTGGCAGTATTAGCTATAAATCATGACTATCTTTAATTATGCAGGTAAATTATCTAGCATTAGTAAACCTGGGCAAATCGGACAATAATCAGCGGTAAAATAGGGTAAAAATTTGTAGTTTTGTCAGTCAGGTGTTTGATAATTTTAATAACAGTTCAGGAGTCATAATACTTGGTAATTCGGGAATATAGAGGAGAAATATTTGATAAAAATAATCTCAGACAACTCTAAAATCCGTTATTATTTTGACTGAATCTGAATGCTCACAAATTTAATAAAGGTATTGCATTTTTTTTGAATCAGCAATATCTAAAAACTTTATTTCTATATCCGGCAAAATTCAGCAAGAATTTAGTAGTGCTACAACCGAACAGAAGTAACAGCTTTTTATTGAATTTAAGATAATACCCTAATTCCAGTTAATTTATCAAGCTTAATTATGGAAAATATATCACAACTAGGGTCACAAGTTAGACATAAAACAGCTTACCCAGATATCCTCGTTATTTCCCGAATATTTCGCCCAGATGAGGCTGTAATTGGTGAATATGTCTATAATCGCTGTTTACAAGATCCAGATCGGGTAATTGTTTTAGCTGGTAGTTGTGCTGGAGATAAGAAATTCGATAAATCCCAACAATTTCCTGTTTATCGTTGGTTTAATTTTCCGGCTTGCTGTGATCACTGGCTAGGAAATATAATCCAATCTGGTTTTAATATTATTGCTGCTTTTTTATTAGCTATTAAATTATATTTTCGCTATCATTACCGCTACATTGAATGGTGTCACGGCTATGATTTTCCAGCATTGTTGTTACTCAGTTATATTTTACCAATTCGCTTTTTTATCTATTTACATGGTAATGATTTACTAAGTGTAACTAGTAATCCGTTATGGAGATGGCTATTAAAATTAACTCTCAATCGTGCTGATGGAATTGTTTGTAATAGTTCTTATATTCGCAATTTTTTAAGAAATACTTTTCGGCTAGATACACCCACTCATGTGATAAATCCGGTAGTGAGGTCAGAAAGATTTGGCAATCCCACTAGTTTGAGTCATATTGATGATTTACGTAATCGTATCCGGCAGATTTATAATATTCCTGAAACAGCGATAGTTATTCTTTCTGTGGGTAATTTAGTTAAATATAAAAACTTTAACCGGGTAATAGATAATATTCCCGTATTGCTAAATTTTGGTGTGGATGTTCATTGCATTATTTGCGGTGAAGGATCTTGTGAAATCCAGCTAAAATCTCAAGCGGAAAGGTTACGAATTGATCAACGGGTACATTTTGCAGGGTATGTGCCAGAAAGGGATTTAGCCGGTTATTATGCAGCTTGTGATATTTTCGCCATGTTAAATTCAGATAATTATGAAGATCAAACCATAGATAATTTTGGTATGGTTTATTTAGAAGCTGGTTATTTTGGCAAACCTGTAATTGCTTCTCGTTTAGGTAGTGTTTTAGATGCAGTTCATCATGAAGAAAATGGCCTGTTAGTAAATCCCGATTCTGGTTATGAGGTTTTGCAAACTTTTAATCGGTTATGTCAAGATTCACAGCTTCGGGAAAAACTTGGCCGTCAAGGTAGGGAATTAGCGAAACGGAAGACCTATCATCGCTGGTTATATAGTCCTGAATCTTGTTCTTCTTGTTTGTTAAATTAACCACCACCAAGGATGGTGACCACTTCCAAGTGCGCGATTTTTGATTTGAGTTGCAGTCCAAAATTGATTATGTAAGTAATTGGACAAAAATATTTACAGCCCACATTCCGCACCCCAAACTGTTCCAGAGGGAAATTACGGAGATGAAAAA
>NZ_VILC01000027.1:0-8514 GCF_009712065.1 Aphanizomenon sp. UHCC 0183
TTGCCCTTGCCTATTCCCTGTTCCCTATTCCCCCAATTAAGTTAAACAAGAAAGATGAAAATTACCAAAAAAATCAACAATTGGCTGGAAACCTGGGCTGCTGCACCTGCTTATGGCGGTTGGGTGTTGGCGGGAATCTCTGTGTGTTATTTGGGTGCAGGGATTAATACCATGGCTGGCTGGCTGTATGTGATTAGTGGGGTTAGTTTTGCGCTTTTGGGGGTGTCGGCTTTTGTTGCGCCGCGATCGCTCACAGGTATAATTGTTAAGCGTCGTCCTATTGCACCAGTAATCGCTGGTGATGCACTGAAAATTGAAATAGAAATTCAAAATCAGAAAAAACAATCTTCTAGTTTATTACAAATTAGAGACATTCTCCCATTTGTTCTTGGTCAACCGGTCCAGCAAAATATTGAAGCTATTCCACCACAAGAGAGTTATCAGTGCATCTATTATCACCCGACCCAACAGCGTGGTATTTACCGCTGGCACACAGTAGAATTAGTCACAGGTGCGCCCTGGGGTTTATTTTCCTGTCGTCGTCCTCGTCAGTGTGAAGCTAGGGCGACTGTTTATCCCACCGTTTTACCCTTGACTACCTGCCCCTTAATTGATGAAATCGGACAAGATGATAGCCAAAGGGGAGATCCGCGTGGTAAACCTTTACAGATGGCAACAACGGGATTAGTGCGATCGCTGCGTCCCTATCGCATGGGTGATCCTACTCGGTTGATTCATTGGCGGACGAGCGCTCGCTATGGAGAATTACGAGTCCGGGAATTAGAAGTAATTACCGGGGGACAAGAAATTATCATTGCCATAGATAGTTCCTTTATATGGCAACAAGAATTGTTTGAACAAGCCGTGATTGCTGCTGCTTCCCTGTATTTTTATGCCCAAAAACAAAAACTGCAAGTGCAACTATGGACATCAGCCACAGGTTTAACTACAGGTAATATCTCCGTTCTCGAAACCTTAGCAGCCACCAACCCCACCGAAAAAAACAGCTTACCACCAGATCACCGCCCCCTCATTTGGCTAACCCAAAACTCTTTCACCACATCTTCCTTACCTCCGGGTAGTCGTTGGCTACTGTGGCAAAATCCAGATTCAGCCACAGAAACCGTCATTAATCGGGAATATCCCGGCATCATCGTCCAAAACGAACAAGAACTACAACTCCAACTACAAAAAGCTCTTAATTTATTTTAAGGCGATTTCTCACACTGAGCCTGATGTACAATGCAATGAAACATTAAAATTTATCAACAGCACAGCCCATGGTGACATCAGAAGTGAATTCACAATCCAGCGATAAAAGCCTAGAAGCAATGCGGCATTTTTCCGAACAATACGCCAAACGGACGGGAACATACTTCTGTTCTGAACCTTATGTTACCGCAGTTGTGATCGAAGGACTAGCCAAGCATAAAGATGAACTCGGTGCGCCTTTATGCCCTTGTCGTCACTACGAAGATAAGGAAGCCGAAGTTAATGCCGCTTTTTGGAATTGCCCTTGCGTCCCCATGCGCGAACGCAAAGAATGTCACTGTATGCTATTCCTTACCTCTGATAATGAGTTTTCCTGCGACAAACAAGAAATCTCTATGGAGACTATCAAAGAAGTTCGGGATAGCATGGGATGAGCGAAATCATGCCTGAAGAGTTTTGGCAAGGTGTAGAACAGTTCAATGCTGGACAGTTCTACGCTTGTCATGACATTCTTGAAGCACTCTGGATCGATAGTATCGAACCAGATAAAACTTTTTATCAAGGTATTCTCCAAATTGCTGTAGGACTATATCATTTGGGTAATCATAACCAACGGGGGGCAATGATTCTTTTAGGCGAAGGTAGTAATCGTCTTCGCCGTTATCTACCTAGCTACGGCGGTATTAATGTGGAAGAATTATTTACTGAAAGTGTGGATTTGTTAAAGACTCTACAACAAGAAAGTCTACAACCAATGGCAAATAATAAATTGGCTGAAAATCAATCTCGACTTTTACCCAGTATTTCCCTGTCTAAACTATGATTTGTGGGATTTTGATGATTTGTGGGATTTATTTGCTTAATTTTTTGTGGGTGTGTCAGACTTGATAATTCGGTAACAATTAACAAATTTTTGCCAGTTGTGAGCAAAGGTTCTGGAAGCGAAACTTAAAGTTTAAAAAACCGTCCATTTTTGCTATAGGACTCATATTTGATTTTTATCTCCCTGTTCCCCGTTCCCTAATTACTATGATACCTCCTTATCAATTGCTAAAATCACGGATACGCCGCTTAGGATTAGCCTTGGCACTGCCAATTTCCCTTGTATGTGTTGCAGGATTGCCCAGCCAATTGCCACCAGCTACAGCCCAATCTGGGGGAAATCGTCCCCTGACTATTCGCTCCGATACCCAAGAATATGACGCGAAAACTCAAGTAATTACTGCTCGTGGCAATGTGCAAATGGTCTACCCGGCTCGCCAAATTCAAGCCACATCTGCTCAAGCTCAATACTTTAGTAAAGAAAAACGGATTGACTTCAGTGGTAATGTTTACATTTTACAACAGGGTAGCAATAGCATTCGTGCCGAAAAAGTCACCTATTTAATTGACGAAGGCAGATTCATCGCCTTACCCCAATCTAACCGTCAGGTAGAATCTATATATATGATAGAAGATTCTAATCCTAGTAGACAAACTACGAAACCAGCCCCAAAAACTCCAGCCTTAAAGCGTTCTAATTAGCATCTATACCTAGACAAAATCCCATAGTGAAAATTGTTTTAGAGAATATTCACAAATCCTACGGTAAACGATTAATTGTAAATCGTGTTAGTCTTTCTGTTAGCCAAGGGGAAGTTGTCGGTTTACTTGGTCCTAATGGTGCGGGGAAAACGACAACATTTTATATTGCCACAGGTTTAGAAAAACCGAATCATGGCAAAGTGTGGTTAGACAATTTAGATATTACTAATTTCCCCATGCACACAAGGGCTAGATTAGGTATTGGCTATTTAGCTCAAGAAGCAAGTGTATTTCGTCAGTTGTCAGTGAAAGAAAATATTCTCCTAGTATTTGAACAAACTCAAGTTCCCAGGAGAGAATGGAGACACAGACTACATACCTTATTACAAGAATTTCGCTTAGAAAAGGTAGCTAATAGTAAAGGGATTCAACTTTCTGGTGGTGAACGACGACGCACAGAATTAGCGAGGGCTTTAGCAGCAGGGAAAGAAGGACCCAAATTCCTGTTTTTAGATGAACCTTTTGCTGGAGTTGATCCCATTGCTGTGTCTGAGATTCAGGAGATTGTCAGTCAACTGCGCGATCGCGGTATGGGAATTTTAATCACAGATCATAATGTCCGCGAAACCCTAGCCATAACAGATCGTGGTTATATCATGCGTGAAGGACAAATTCTGGCTTTTGGCAACTCTGACGAACTGTATAACAACCCCTTGGTGCGACAATATTATTTAGGTGATAATTTCGCAGTTTAAACTTTGTGCCTTTGTTCCTTTGCATCTACCCTGCGGGATCTCTAAGAGAGATTTCACGAAACATAATCATGATATCTAAACAGATTAAACCCTTCTCCAATTTAATTTCAATATTTTCATTTTCTATCATGGATCGCTATTTAGCGATGCAATTAATTTCACCATTTTTATTTGGTGTTGGTGCATTTACTTCTGTAGTTTTAGCAATTGATAGTTTATTTGAATTACTGCGAAAGGTTGTAGAATCCGGGCTACCTCTCAATATCGCCCTAGAGATTTTCCTCTTAAAGCTACCTTATGTCATGGTGTACTCTTTCCCCATGTCCACTTTGTTAGCTACTTTAATGACCTATAGTCGCCTTTCTAGCGAAAGTGAATTAATCGCTTTGCGTGGGTGTGGTGTTAGTGTTTATCGCATGGTTTTGACGGCTGTGGTGTTAAGTTTTGCCGTCACTCTCATCACTTATTTATTTAATGAGCAAATTGCCCCCGCTGCCAATTACAAAGCCACTATCACCCTAGCACAAGCTCTCAAATCAGACCAACCTTCCTTTAAACAACAAAATATTTACTATCCCGAATATCGAGAATTTAAAGAAGCAGATGGTACTCGAAAAAAGATCCTTTCTCGCTTATTTTATGCTGACCAATTTGATGGTAAGCAAATGAATGGTTTAACAATTATAGATCGTTCCCGAGGCGGAGTTGATCAAATCGTTGTTTCCGAATCAGCTAAATGGAACACTCAAAAACAAGTTTGGGATTTTTACAATGGGACTATCTATTTAGTAGCGACAGATCGCTCATATCGGAATATTTTACGATTTGAACATCAGCAATTACAACTTCCTCGCACACCTTTAACCTTAGCCGAAAATAGCCGAGACTACGGCGAAATGAATATCTCCCAAGCCTTAGAACAATTAGAAATAGAACGTTTAGGTGGGAACAATCAAAAAATTCGCAAACTGCAAGTGCGAATCCAACAAAAAATCGCCTTTCCCTTTATTTGCGTTATTTTTGGCTTAGTTGGTTCAGTTATGGGTAGCATCCCTCAACGCACTGGACGTGGCACAAGTTTTGGTATTAGCGTGATTGTAATTTTTAGTTACTATTTGCTACTATCCGTCTCTGGAGCATTAGCACAAGCTGGTATTCTTTCGCCCTTCATTGGTGCTTGGTTGCCTAATTTATTTGGATTAGCCACAGGTTTGTTTTTGTTATTGCGAGTAGCCCAGCGTTAATATACAGCAGAATTTAGGAGTCACTCGATTTTGGATTGACTTCACCCTCAAGTGTAGAATCTCGAAAATTTTGGATTTGGGATTTACGTTAGCGAAGCGTACGCAGCGCAGCGAGTATTTTTCCGTTAGTAGAGGAGAGGACGGGACTTGTACCAAATTTTTTTAATCTAAGGGACTTCCAATTAAAAAAATACCCAAAAATTTCTTGTGGTGCGGGACGAAAAGCCCGCTAATCATCAAGGACGGGCAGGATGCCCATCCCACAAAATTGGGTAATTTATTTTTTGGTGTTCCCTAAAATCTAAAATTAGCGATCGCCGAGTCAGGAGTCAGGAGTAAAACTACTTTGCTGTCTGGCTTTGGAATAACTTAGTCAAAAAAAGGTTATATTATTTAATATACTCAGTAATTTGCTTGATTGTTTGATTCTAAACGTAGGCGTAAAGCAAAAGCTTAATGGTGTCAACTTAAGCTCAAATCCCTACCACACCTCGTTCCTAGTCTCTAACTAGGAATGCAGTTGATGAGGCTCTGCCTCTAATATCATTGAAGGCAGAGCCTTCTAGGATTCATTCCCAGTCTCTGACTGGGAATGAGATGAATTGAATTGAGTTCTTTGCGGGATAGATGTTTTACGTTAAGTTGACACCAATGAAGCTCTTGCTTTACCCCTACACATCTGGGTTCTTTGTCATTTGGCAAAAGTTTAAATCTCACCCGTGTTTAGTATATCTAAGTAGCCATCATGAACTGCGTACACCAGGACATATAAAAAACTTCTTATTCCCCCCTGGAAAAACGGGGAGGGCTAGGAGTAGGGTTTTATTTTTAAGTCAGGTGGACGGAAAAAACCAAAATATGTGACGAAAAATGAGTAAAATCCGCACTGTCATCATTGAAGATCATGAACTCACTCGCCTCAGTATTTACACAGCATTACAACGAAAAGACGAAATTGAACTAGTTGGACAAGCTAACAATGCTCGTTATGGGTTTATAATGTTAAAAAAGCTACAGCCAAATGTGGCGATTGTGGATATAGGTTTACCAGATCAAGATGGAATTGAATTAACCAGAAAAATTAAAGCGAATCATCAACAGTTATTAAATACAAAAGTATTAATCTTAACATCATCTGATCATGAAGAATCCGTACTTTCAGCCTTTAGTGCTGGTGCAGACTCTTACTGTATGAAAGATATCAAGTTTGACAACTTACTGAATGCTATCCGGGTAACTGCTGAGGGAAATCCTTGGATTGATCCAGTGATTGCCCGGATTCTTGTAGAAAAGGCCAAGCAAAAACAAGATTCTCTCAAATCCCATGATCATAAACAACTTATTAAAGTCGGTATTCTCTCAGACAGAGAATTAGAAGTGATAGAATTGATTATCGAAGGCTGTAGTAATAATGATATCGCCGAGAGACTTTATATTGCAAATGGAACCGTAAAAACCCACGTTTGTAATATTATGAACAAACTAGGTGCTAATGACCGTACCCAAGCAGCAGTAATTGCTATGCGTTCTGGCTTAGTTAAGTAGGCGGAAGGAGGAAAATCAAAATATATTTCGTTTTTTGCAATGGCTAAAACTCAACGACAATAACGCATTGAGGTAAATTTACATATCGGTACACACTTTTGGTTATTTCACGTCCACCTACTTAGTTATTAAAATTAAGGACACCTTATGGCTGGAAAAAAGTTAGATAAGCTCAAGCTCATGGTCGTAGATGACGAGCTAGACAACTTAGATGTCCTCTATCGCACATTTTGGAAAGATTTTAAAGTTTATAAGGCTAATAGTGCCACTGAAGCCTTAGCTATCTTAGAAAAAGAAGGTGAAATGGCTGTCATTATCTCCGACCAAAGAATGTCTGAAATGAACGGTAGCGAACTATTAAGTCTGACAGTGGAGCGGTTTCCTGATACAATTCGGATTTTGCTCACAGGTTTTACAGATGTAGAAGATTTAGTAGATGCAATTAACTCAGGTCGAGTATTTAAATACATTACAAAACCTTGGAATCCCAGCCAACTCCAAACATTAGTCAATCAAGCTAGTGATACCTATCGCTTAGTTAAAAAACGATTAGCAGAATTATCTCGTACCTTGCGACGGGAATCTTTATTTAATGCTGTAACAACAGCAATTAGAGAATCTTTAGACTATGACAATATGCTGCAAAAACTCGTTACTACAATTGGAGAAACATTTGCGGCTCATTATTGCTTAGTCAAACCAGTCGAAGATGATTTACTAACCGAAAAGCAATTTTGCTATCAAAATTCTCAATCTAAAATCTATGATTTACTTCCAGACCTTAGTAATTTAATTGCCGAGGTTTTCCAAACTCACCATTATGAAATAAAAGACGATATCTACGAAGACATCCCTTGTCAATATCTAATTTTTCCACTCATTTATCAACAGGATTTACTAGCTATTATTGCTATTTGTAAATTGGGAAGTGATCACATTTGGCATCAAGAAGATATTCAACTGATTACAGGTGTAGCAGAACAAGCAGCCTTAGCCCTTTCCCAAGCAAAACTCTATCAGAGTTTGCAAGAAAAACAACAACAAATTAACTTAGAGTTGGAAGTAGCCCGCCAAATTCAACATAACCTATTGCGGCAAACTTTACCAGAAATGGCAGGTGTAAGAGTCCAAGCTTGTTGCTATCCAGCACGAGAGGTAGGAGGTGACTTTTTTGAAGTGTTTGTTCATCCTAATGGTGATTTGTGGTTAGCAGTTGGTGATGTTTCTGGGAAGGGTGTGCCAGCGGCTTTGTTTATGGCTAGTACGATTTCTTTGCTGCGTCGGGAACTCTGTCAAGAAGTAGCAGTAGAGCCAAATGTCATCATGCAAAATCTCAATTATGCTTTGATTGATGATTTAATGACCAGTAATTATTTTATCACAATGGTTTTAGCTCGTTATCACCCAATCACAAGAGAACTTGTCTATGCTAATTCGGGGCATATTTATCCTTTTGTGTGGTCAGAACAAGCCACTGTGAATGATTCTCCCCATTATCTGAAAGTTCGCAGTATTCCCTTGGGAATATTACCTAAATGGCAGGCTGAGTCCGGACGTTTGATTCTTGCTACTGGAGATACATTACTCCTGACTAGTGATGGAATTACGGAAGCAACTGTCTGGGAAACCTTAGACAGTTCGAGAACAACTCATCGTTCTATGCTTAACCAAGAAGGTCTATGGCAACTTATTAAAAAACAATCTCAACCCCTTAATCTTGATAATTTATTAGCTCTTATTCAATCCAATAACGATGTTCAAGAAGATGATCAAACTATACTGTCTCTGGAGGTTTTATAGGTTATGAAAAGTGAACTTCATGTTCCCAGTGACCTAAATTTCATCAATATTGCAGAACAATGGTTATTCGGATGCTTACAATTACAATTAGGGGAATCTGTTGATTGGATCAAACAATCAGGTCGCTTACGCTTGGTTTTAACAGAAGGGTATTCTAATGCTGTGCGTCATGCCCATAAAAACAAGCCTGGATTAACAATTTTACTGCGGTTAGAACTGAAAGACCGAGATTTATCTATAGAGATTTGGGATTATGGTGAAGGTTTTGATTTATCTACTTACTTTCCTCCCAACCCCACAGAAAAGCAAGAAGGTGGTTATGGTTGGTTAATTATGAATCGGTTGATGGATAAGGTAGAGTATCAATTACAGGTGAATGGTGCTAATTGTCTGAAACTAGAAACTACTCTCCCCGAACTATTGCGGTAAGTTGT
>NZ_VILC01000027.1:8754-13064 GCF_009712065.1 Aphanizomenon sp. UHCC 0183
CCCAACTCCCCCAACTCCCCCAACTCCCCCAACTCCCCCAACTCCCCCAACTCCCCCAACTCCCCCAACTTCCCCTGTTCCCTATTCCCTGCTATAACTATAACAAATCACGCAAAAACGTCTGATTTATGGCTAATTATGGAGGAATCAACACTGTGACAAATGACCCAGGGTTGTATATTTTGCTCGTCAGCGTTCATGGTTTAATTCGTGGTAACAATCTAGAGTTAGGTAAAGATGCTGACACTGGTGGACAAACCAAATACGCGGTCGAACTGGCTTGCACATTAGCTAAAAATCCCCAAGTCGCAAGAGTTGATTTAGTAACCCGGTTGGTAAATGATCCCAAAGTTAGCCCTGATTATGCTCAACCAGTCGAAATTCTCGCAGATAAAGCCCAAATTATTCGCATCGCCTGTGGTCCCAAACGCTACCTCCGCAAAGAAGTTCTTTGGCCACATTTAGATACATTTGCAGATGAATTACTCAAACACATTCGCAAAATCGGCAAAATTCCTCATGTTATTCATACACATTATGCTGATGCTGGATACGTAGGTTCTAGGGTTGCGGGTTGGTTAGGTATACCTTTAGTCCATACGGGTCACTCCCTGGGACGCATCAAACAACAAAGATTATTAGAACATGGGACTAAACAGAAAACTATTGAAGAAAATTTTCATATTAGTACAAGAATAGAGGCGGAAGAAATCACTCTGGGAAGTGCAGCTTTAGTTATAGCCAGCACTCATCAAGAAGTTGAAGAGCAGTATAGCGTTTACGATCACTATCAACCCGAACGTATGGTAGTCATCCCTCCAGGTGTCACCTTAGAGCGTTTTTATCCAGCCGCAGATAATTGGCAAAATCCGCCTATTCAACAGGAATTAGAGAAGTTTCTCAAAGACATACAAAAGCCTATAATTATGGCGATTTCTCGCCCAGCTATCCGTAAAAATGTCAGTAGTTTAATTAAAGCTTATGGGGAAGATCCCGAACTGCGCCAATTAGCTAACTTGGTGCTAATTTTAGGCAAAAGAGACGATATTTTGGCAATGGAATCGGGTCCGCGTCAAGTATTTTTAGAGATATTGCAATTAATAGACCGCTATGATCTTTATGGTCATGTTGCTTATCCTAAACATCATCATGCAGATGATGTACCAGATTTATATCGGTTAACGGCGAAAACCCAAGGAGTGTTTATCAACCCAGCTTTAACAGAGCCATTTGGACTGACATTAATTGAAGCGAGCGCCTGTGGTGTCCCTATCATTGCTACGGCTGATGGTGGTCCAAGAGATATTCTCGCGGCTTGTCAGAATGGATTATTAATTGATCCTTTGAATATTCAAGATATCCAAAATGCTTTGCGAGTAGCTCTCACCAATCCAGAACAATGGCAACAATGGTCTAAGAATGGCATGATTAATGTTTGCCAACATTTTTCTTGGGATAGTCACGTAGAGCATTATCTCGAACAAGTTCACCGATTATTGCCCCAAAAACGCATTCAATCTCTGTTAAGTCCGCTTGTTAAATCCCCCGCAGATGAACATCCCGATTGGAATATATCGGAGACTAATCACCTACCAACGGCTGATCGGTTTTTGGTATGTGAAATTGATAATACTCTATTAGGTGATCAGGAAGCTTTAGAAAAGTTAATTCAGAGGATTCGTGATCAAGGGAATACAACTGGAGTCGGTATTGCTACAGGGCGCAGTCTGAAAAGTACCTTAAGTATGCTGGAGGAATGGCGTTTTCCCATGCCAGATTTGCTAATTACATCGGCAGGAAGTGAAATTTACTACGGTCCGCAGATAGTCACAGATACAAGTTGGAAAAGACATATTTCTTACCATTGGCAACGGTCAGAAATTCGGAAAGTGATGCAGGATATTCCTGGGGTAGAATTGCAATCGGCTGATGCTCAGGGTAAGTTTAAGGTTAGCTATTTTGTGGATGAGGCAAAATCACCTAGTGTCCGTGAAATTATCCGTCGTTTGCGCCAACATCGTCTTCATGTGAAGGGATTTTATAGCCATAATATGTATCTTGATTTATTGCCTATCCGAGCCTCTAAGGGGGATGCTATTCGTTATGTGGCTCTAAAGTGGGGGTTGCCTGTGCAACGCTTTTTGGTGGCTGGGGCTTCGGGTAATGATGAATCTATGTTAGCTGGTAATACTTTGGCAGTGGTGGTGGGAAATCACAGTCAGGAAGTGGAAAAGCTGCGCGGTTTACCACAGATTTACTTTGCTGAAGGAAATTATGCTTGGGGGATTTTGGAAGCTTTAGATTATTATGACTTTTTCGGCAACTTATCTCCAACACCATAAGCAGGTTGGCGTTGAAAATTGTCGTTATGGCAAGGCAAAAGGCAAGAGGCAAGAGTGAAGAGGGTTTGGGCGATTTTACGTTTCTTTGCACAGTTTGGTTTTATTGTGTTCACCTACTTAACTGTCCAGGGACTTATATTGCTCAAAAAGAGATAAATATGGAAAATCCATGAATTCATCCATATTCATCTGCGTTTATCTGCGTTTATCTGCGGTCAATAATTCTGGAAATCTGATTTTGGATGACACGGGTTTTTTGGGAAAATAAAATTTCCCGTAGCAATTCACTATAAAATCTAAAATTCAAAACAGAGATTAGCACACATGGAAAATCTTACTCCTAATTCTAGTTTTAGTGTGACATTGCGCTTACAAATTCCCAATCGGGTGGGGATGTTAGCTTCTGTTACTCAAGCGATCGCTGCCACTGGTGGTAATCTCGGACAAATTGATTTAATTGAACAAAGCCGTCAAGAATCTATCCGTGATCTGACTGTTGATGCGGCGAGTACGGAACACGCGGAAACTATTGTCCAAGCGGTGAAGGGATTATCAGATATTCAGGTAATTGATGTTTATGACCGCACCTTTAATTTGCATCGCGGTGGCAAAATCAGTATTGTGAGTAGAATTCCGCTCAAAAGTGTTTCTGATTTAGCTATGGCTTATACTCCCGGAGTTGGTCGCATTTGTAAGGCGATCGCCGAAAATCCAGAGGAAGTATATAATCTGACTATCAAACAGAACACGGTGGCGATCGTCACTGATGGTAGTGCAGTATTAGGTTTAGGCAATTTGGGACCAGCGGCGGCTTTACCCGTGATGGAAGGGAAAGCGATGCTGTTTAAGGAATTTGCTGGACTGGATGCTTTTCCCATTTGTTTAGATACTCAAGATACAGATGAGATTGTCAAAGCAGTTAAAAATATCGCCCCGGTTTTTGGTGGTGTAAATTTGGAAGATATCGCTGCCCCCCGCTGTTTTGAAATTGAAAAAAGACTGCGGGCGGAATTAAATATCCCGATTTTTCATGATGACCAACATGGTACAGCCATTGTCACCTTAGCGGCTTTGTTTAATGCTCTCAAACTCGTGCAGAAATCCCTTGCAGATATCCGCATTGTGATTAATGGTGCAGGTGCGGCTGGGGTAGCGATCGCTCGGTTACTCCGCAAAGCTGGTGCAGAAACCATTTTGATGTGTGATTCTAAGGGAATTATTTCCCATAATCGCACCGATTTAACCGCTGAAAAACTGGAATTTGCTGTTAAAGCCCAAGGAACTTTAGCTGGTGCAGTTCAAGGTGCAGATGTGTTTATTGGTGTCAGCGCACCGGGAGTTTTAACCCCAGAAATGGTACAGGGAATGACGAAGGATGCAATTGTGTTTGCAATGGCTAATCCCATTCCCGAAATTCAACCCGAATTAGCCCCTAAAAACGTCGCTATCATGGCTACGGGTCGAAGTGACTACCCCAACCAAATCAATAACGTCCTGGCGTTTCCTGGGGTGTTTCGTGGGGCTTTAGATTGTCGGGCTAGGACGATTACTACTAATATGTGTTTGGAAGCTGCCAATGCGATCGCATCTTTAGTTAAACCCTCGGACTTGAATCGGGAACATATTATTCCTTCTGTCTTTGATCGGCGTGTTGCTACTGCTGTGGCTGCTGCTGTCCAACAAGCCGCACGGGAAGAAGGTATTGCTCAAAATTAGTTAATTTGTGGGATAGGCATCCTTGGACTGAGCTTGTCGAAGTCTTGCCTGTCCCTATGGAAAGGTATTGAGATGCGTTGACACTCTCCGGTCTAAAGACGCAGAGATTCTATAGAGAGTTTCAGTCTATATCCCTCAGTTATCCCAGTTGCTGCCGACTGAATGCGGCTTGATAACTACCTTTCTATAGGAATCCGGTTTGATTCTGTGAATTTACTTGTGTGATCAGGGAACAGGGAACAGGGAACAGGG
>NZ_VILC01000027.1:13172-26160 GCF_009712065.1 Aphanizomenon sp. UHCC 0183
AACAGGAAAGACAGAATTGATACCTACTGAGTCTTGTATGGCTACGCCACGCAAGCTATCAAAAATCAAATAGGAGTCCTATAGATTTTTTAAACTATTTAAAAATCTTTCCGAATTCTTTACTTTTACCGCCTATCGTTAAGACTATGCAAGAAAACAATCTTGCTGAAACAAAATCAACACCATAAAACAATGAAAAGCACAACTAAAGCAATTTTCAGCCTTGGTTTAATCAGTTTTTTAACTTTGGGTGGAATCTGCCAGAACGCTTTTGCGGCTGAAGTTCAAGCTAATAATCATCACCATGCCATGATGAAAAAACATCCAGTTAGAAGCCGCAAACATAGACCAGTTAGTGGTAAAAAAAATATTTCTTCAATTCAACATCATTCAGTTAAAAAGTAATTCTGTTCCCACTTTTTAGTATTTACCAACTCATACTCTTACATAAAATCAACATCAAGGAACATAAAACAATGAAAAACACAACTAAACCCCAATCAAGTTTATTTAAAGTTTTGTTGAGATTTTCTAGTGATTCACTAGCTCTTACATATCCAATTAGCTTACCATCATTGCTGCCAATTATGGGTGATGTAATTGCGATAATTGGATTTTTACCTGATTGAAGTTGTTTTCTTACATGAGGATAAAGAGGTAAATTTGGTAAATTTTCACCTTGTTGTTGCAGGAAATTTCCTTCTCGGTTAAACCATTGTAACCCTTGATGACGATTGGTAATATCTTGAACAGGAAAACCATTATCTAGTTCGATTTTACCATTAATATATTCTGAACTACCAGCAGTACCTTCCGCTAAATCAATTAATTTTTCGGTGATTTCTTGTTCAAGACTTTGAGTGACAAAAATCCTGACTGCTGATGTAAATACTCCTAATATTGACCCAAATACTAATAAATAAGAGAATAATAAGCGATATTTAATTGCCCACAGCATTAGTTATTTCCTAAACGATATCCGATACCATAAACAGTTTCGATAATTTTTTCAGATGCTCCCACAGCTTTTAATTTTTTGCGTAAATTATTGATGTGAGTTTTGACAGTATCTTCACCGGAAATTTTATCAAATTCCCATAATTTATTCAAAATAGATGTGCGAGTTAAGACTTGCTGGGGATTTTTCATAAAATACTCTAAAATCATATATTCTTTAGGTGTTAATAATAGAGTTTGATCTTGATAGCTAATATTAAAACTGCAAGGATCTAGTTGTAATTTACCATAAACTAGTATGGGGGGACGAATTTCTAAATTTCGGCGAGATAAAGCTCGTACCCGGGCTGTTAATTCTTCTAAATCAAATGGTTTAATTAAATAATCATCAGCCCCTGCATCTAATCCAATTACTTTATCTGCTGTCGTATCTCTGGCTGTGAGCATTAAAATTAGGGCGTTATATTTAATAGATCGTAAACGTTTACATAAACTAATTCCATCTAACTTTGGTAGCATTAAATCTAATAAAAGTATGTCATACTGTGTTGATTGACTATATTCCCAACCTTCAATTCCATCCTTGGCAATATCTACAACATAACGTTGATATTTTAAATCTTCTGCTAAGGGTTTGGCAATACGTTCATCGTCTTCCACAAGTAATATTTTCATAAGATTGACTCTGAAAGAATTTATTTTAACAAACTAGAAGTAGCATTAATAATGATTTGTGCTGCACCTGTAAAAAATTCCCTGTGGATATTTTCAGGAATATCACTAGGTTGATGGTAATGAGGATTACGTAAATTTGCAGTATCTGTAACCAGAACAGCCCCCACTCCTTGATACCAAAATGGAGCATGATCACTGCGGAGGGTATCTGGTGTTAATAAACCTTTGAAGGGAATCGGTAATTTGAGAATTTTTGGTAAATTCTCACTGGAGTTGGAAAAAGTATTTAATAAAGGTAAGGTTTCTAAATCACCGACTACTGCTAAAAAATCTCCTTTGTCGCTAGGTGGGGTTACAGGCAAGCCAGTCGGATATTTTTGACAACCAGAAGTATAACAAGCGTAACCCACCATATCTATAATAATTGCGCCTTGAAGATTTTTTAAATGGGTTGGTTGGCTCACAAAAGCTTTACTGCCTAAAAGTCCTGTTTCCTCTTGATCAAAAAATGCTAATTGTAATGTTTTCGGTGTAGAAGCAGAATTAAAAAGTCTGGCAATTTCTAATATTACAGCTATACCAGTGGCGTTATCATCTGCACCCGGAGAGGCAGGAACTGTGTCATAATGGGCGGCAATGAGAATTGCTCCGGCGGTTTTGTTTGTTCCTGGTCGTTGGGTAAAAATATTTACACCTTGAGGAAATTTTTCTAGTTGAGGTTGCCAGCCAAATTTGCGTAGTTCATTTGTGATGTATGAACGAGTGTACATTCGCTCCATTTTGCCATAACGCTGAAAATTCAATTTTTGAACATGAGCGAAAAGTTGATTACTATCAACCAATAGAGTATTATTCACATTTCGGGGTGTCCCTGGGGTTTGAGGCTGCTGTACAGGAGCGTTTTTAACTATCGGGACAATCTCCGATTGCGGAAAAAAACCGCCAATAGTCAAAACAATCATGACCCCTAGCAACACCCACAACCATTTCTTGATCATGATTTAACCCCAACTATAGGAAATCAAATATTAAAACTACACCAAGTTTGACAGCTTGTCTTTTGACATGGACATCATGATCAGAGATGTAAAAAGTATACTTTCCCAATTGCCAATTCCCAGTTCCCATCATGAATATGCTAGATTTATTACTCATCACATTACTAGGTTTCTTGGGCAGTTTTGGACATTGCTTTGGAATGTGTGGACCCTTAACAGTAGCTTTTTCTCTTTCTAAACAGCAGGAAAATCCAACTTGGCAACAGCAATTAAAGTTTCATACCTTACTCAACTTGGGGCGAATGTTGAGTTACGCTTTAGTAGGTGCTGGTATTGGCACAATCAGTTCGGTATTAGTAGAAGGTGGACAACTTGCAGGAGTCGGTAGTGATTTGCGGCGTTGGATAGCCATAATTACAGGCATAATTCTGATTTGGTTTGGTTTAGGACAGGTGAAACCAGATTTATTACCGCATATTCCCCTACTACACCCCATCTTAAAAGGGAATTTACACAACCGTCTCAGTGCAGCCATGCTCAAGTTATCTGCACAAACTCAATGGTGGACACCGACACTTTTGGGCATGACATGGGGATTAATGCCCTGTGGTTTTTTATATGCGGCTCAAATTAAGGCTGCGGCGACAGGGAATTTGTGGCAAGCAACAGCGACAATGTTAGCTTTTGGAATTGGCACGCTGCCCATCATGCTAGGTGTAGGTGTTTCTACGGCTTTAATGAGTAAAGATCGCCGCAGTCAATTATTTCGCTTGGGTGGTTGGCTAACTCTAATAATTGGGGCTATTACCCTCTTACGAACGGGGGATACCATGACAGACTATAGCGGACACGCTTCTCTAATTTGTTTAATTCTCTCATTGATTGCCCGTCCTGTGAATAGTTTTTGGTCTGCACCTCTGCGTTACCGTCGAGCTTTGGGAGTTGGGGCTTTTGTTCTGGCTGGGGTACATACTATTCATCATGTTGAACATTCTCTAGCGTGGAATTTCAACGCTTTTTGGTTTTTAAAGTTAGAATTTCAATGGGGGATGATTGCAGGAGCTATGGCATTATTATTAATGCTTCCTGCTGCTTGTACAAGTTTCGACTTTCTGCAAAAGTCATTAGGTAAGCGTTGGCGACAAATTCATCTCCTGAGTGTACCAGCTTTGTTATTGAGTGCTATTCATACGCTGATGATTGGTTCTCATTACCTGGGTGCTTTCAGATTAAGTTGGCAAAACCAGTTAGCAGCCGTGTTCCTGGGGATAATTATTTCTGGTGTATTATTAGTGCGCTCACGGTATTTTTGGTTATATTTACATCTAGAAAAATTTTATGTTCCTCCCAATAAGTCGCGGTAAATTGACTCGTTCTACTCAATGTAACAGCAAAATCAGGTATCTATTATTATTAATTTTATCTAGTTTGATAGTTACTACAAATACTCAAGTTTTAGCCCACACGGTGAAAATATCCGAAGATGTGGGTGGTACTGTCCATTTAGAACCTAATGATAATCCCCGCGCTGGGGAAGTTACTCAAACTTGGTTTGCCCTGACGCGAAAGGGTGGTAAGGTAATTCCTTTAAAAGATTGTAATTGTCGGTTGGCTATTTATGCTGAACCTCATGTAGCAGGAGAACCAGCATTAATTGAACCTCGATTAAAATCTATTCAGGCTGAACGGTATGAAGGCATACCAGGAACAGAAGTAACTTTTCCCAAACCAGGGGCTTATCAGTTGCAATTGAGTGGTAAACCTGTGATTGAGGGAAGTTTTAAACCTTTTGAGTTAAAGTTTGTTGTCACTGTGGCTACAGGAAAGGCTGTAGATATTTCTCAACCGGGGCAAAATGTCAACGAGAATCAGCAAGGAACAAAAATTGGTTTAGTACAACCTTTAATTTGGTTGGGAGTTTCGTTAATTTCAGGTGGTATTGTAGTTTTTTTGAGACAAATTAAGTAAAAGTACAAAGAAAATAAAAATGAGCGCGGAGGGATTCGAACCCCCGATCTACAGGACCGGAACCTGTTGCTCTATCCACTGAGCCACGCGCCCTTATACCTCTATTACCATAGCACACTTTTTCAATTTAAATAAAATTAAATTATGAGTAATTTACTGGGTCAACGGGTGTAAGTAATTGGACAAAAATATTTACAGTCATTGCGAGCGAAGGGAAGCAATCACAACCCTGGCGATTGCTTGATTTCACTTCGTTCCATTTGCAATGACATTGTGTAACTAATTCTGTCTCACTACTTAAGCCTGTAGAACAGCAGCGATCGCTTGTCCTTTCTGTACAGTTTTTCCTTCACTAACATATAATTCTAGTGTGTCCATAGAGGGTGGTCATCGCCCGACTATGGCTGATAATCAACATAAACAGGATTATGCCTGACCTGTGGCAAGATTTAACACAGCGATTCAAACCGAATTCCTATTCATGGCAGTAATTACGGGTAATAAAATGATTTATTGAATATTACAATTACAGCAAATTGTCATCAAACCCGGAACAAGAACCCCACCCCCAACCCCCTCCCCGCAAGCGATGAGGGGGCTAAGATGTACCTTATATGATTGGAAATCGCTGTATGAGCGATCGCAATAGTGGCTGTGTAGTAACACACTTTATTATTTTGGGTATCCTATTAAAATGGAAACCATGAATAGTTATTGATACTAGCAGTGCGAAACCGTCAACTCCCTTATTTTTTATTTTCTTTGACTTTAGTGATCATAATTGGCTTTGTTAAGTTCTTAGATAAATCCCCAAGTTTTCCCTGTGAAAAAGGGGGATTTATGGTTAGCCAAATTACACAATCTTATATCCATCCTGAGAAAATATTAGTCCGTCCCTGGTTGGGTCAACATCATGTATATGCTGTATTTATGCTGCCAAATAACTATGTATATGATCGGCTTATCAAAGTTAATTTACCAGTCAATAAAACCTTTTGTGGAACTACCGTTAAATTCACTCAAGCTATAGATGACATTAATCTTCAACCAGGACATTATTTAGTCAGGGGATATTTACAAACACGCACTGCACTCCAATATATCTTTGCAGGCAAAATAAATGACTTAAAGCAAGTAAGTAATTGGCAATTACTTACCCACTTTGTCAAATAAAGATAAAAAAACGCTGCTGATTTTCTGTTTTCACAGCCAGGGACTCAGCAACGCTATTTTTTAATCCACAGTATTAACTACTGACTACTTACACAGCTTCAGTATTCTTTTCACCTGTTCTAATTCTCACAATTTGTTCAACAGGGGAGATGAAAATTTTACCATCACCAATTTCACCAGTACGGGCGGCGGCGATAATTTTATCTACAACCATATCAACTTGGGCATCTTCAACCACAATTTCCACTTTCAGTTTTTGGAGAAACTCCACAGTATATTCCGAACCCCGATAGCGTTCAGTTTGACCCTTTTGCCGTCCGAAACCCCGAACTTCAGAAACTGTCATCCCGACGATGCCCGCATTAACTAAGGCGATTTTCACTTCATCCAATTTAAATGGACGAATAATGGCTTCTACTTTTTTCATTTTTTTGATTCCTGACTTCTAATAACGTCGTTTATATATCTAAGCAGATTCATTGTCTCACACTGTGAATACAGCCATAGTTATTTAATTTCAGCCTGATGTATGGGATTTCGCACTTTTTTTACATTTCCCATTATGGACTATTTTTTGGCAAAAGTGATCACTTCGCCTGTCCCAGACTCTGCCAATCAGCGATCGCCTGTTCCGTCCATAGCCAATTTTGTGATAACCTCTCAATAGTAAAGTCTGCTGGTGCATTTTGAATCACCATCTGCCGCAGTTTAATCGCTTCCTGTAAATATTGCTGGCGTTTATCAGCAGGTTGATTCTTCGCCGATTTATATAAACCCAATGCTAACCCAGCATAAGCCGTCAAAGCCTCCGGTTCTCCCGCTATTTGGGGATATTTCATTGGACCTGAACCTTGATTCTGTTGAGGTTTTAAAGCCAAACTCAGCGACTTAAACCAAGCATCATTAGCATAATTGAGATTATCCTCTCCATAATAGGCAAATCCTAAAGAATTATTATATAAAAGAGAATCTGGCTGATTTTGTACAGCCCTAGCCCAATAACGACGGGCATCATCAATACTATACTTATTATTTTTCGTTTGGACTAACTGCCAAGCTAAACGCCCCCGGAAAAAGTTCACAGATGGATTTTCAGCATCCTGAACAGGAATCAAATTTAAAGCTGTTTCCGCAGCCGTAAAAGCCCCACGATTTAGTAATTCATTAATAGCATCCAACCCAGACTTTAAATTACCTTGACTCAACTGTGCCGTAGCTGTAGCCGTGACAATTCCCGTAGATGAATTAGCTAAATTAATGCGTGGATACTGATTACTCGTGAAATTTTCTCCAGGAATTGGTGGAACATCAGAAGACTTCTGTGCTTGTCGTTGATGCCACCACCAACCAATCCCCACAATTATAGTAATTACACCTGCTCCTACCAAACCATATAGCAACAAGGGTGATTTCATCCAGTAAGAGCGATTACCCTTGGGAGTAACAGGTGACGGTGATAACTGAGGATTTACCTCACGCTTCTCAAAATTCAAAGGAGTTGGTGTAATTTGAGTGGGGACATTTTCCCAATCTAAATTTTGTTTCGTGGGGGCAACCTGCATTTCCGACTGATAATGATGACTCTCCTCGATTAATTCCGCCTTCATGCTTGGTTCTTCTGGTTTAGCCACCGGATTGCCAAGCTGACGGAACAAATCAGAAACTATTGCCGAGTCCTCATTATAGCTAGGGTCATCATACTCAATCTCATCCACAAGATCACCCCAAGTATCCTCCCCTAGCCAGTCTACCTCCGTCGTTTCCTCTTCAAAATTATGATTAAGAATATCATCTATAGCCATTATACTTTCTAGATTACTGGCTACAGCAGAATAATTATCACTACTAGTCTGCTTAGGCGGCTGATACTCGTTCAGCAACTCAGAATAGCCAGATAAATTAACTTGTGGTGTCAAACAACCATCAAATTCTCGCTGAAGATACAAAATCGGCAAAGCCCAGTACATCTGTTGAGAACCATAGGCAGAAATTAAACCTTGACGGACTCGACTTACACATAAATCTAAAGCATAGCCCTGACCCAAATTGCGGTAAAACAACTGTGTCAGCGTCAGTGCTACCTCGTCAGGTATGCGTTCTGACATCGCCAAAATACTTCTAATTCCTCGTTTTACCAAACTTTCAGTTAAATTCCGTTCCCCTGAGTCTTCCGCTACCTCGGATCTCGCCCGATATGCCCCCAAACAGGAGTTAAACACTGCCACTTGAATATTATTATTCACCAGTAGCCCAGCTAAATCATCTCCATTGAGAGTTTCTGTTAAACCAGTTTTTTTACTCACTAAATAAATTTGTCCACCATTGCCACCCAAATTGCTGTGACCAGAATAGTGGAGAATATGGTAATGTCCCTGTTCTAGGGCTTGGGTAAGTTCTTCCCGTCCCGGTTGATCTAGAACAGTTAATTCAATTTCTGGTAGATGATGATTACCATCAGCCACCTTTAATGTTTGGCGGCGCAGTTCTGCCTTGAGATTAATGGCTTCTTGTTTGAGTAAATCCAATCGGACTAAATCAGTAGGCGCGGAAATGACCATTAACACTCTTATCCCCCGTGCTTCCGACGACGCAGGCAGATTATGAGTTGGTAAACGAGATGGTGGGGCAATCCCACTTTGGTAACGGGCAAAGGTAATATAAGGCCCAGTAGCTAAAGGGCGATCGCCAACGTGCATAATTTCCCACGGCAACCGCGCCAACCGCGTATCCTTCAGTCCCAATCTTAGCCGCAGCACCTGTTGGTGATTTTGGGCAATACCTTGGGCGGTAATCCAACTATCCCGCAGCGTCCCTTGAAACAACGCATTATACAAATCTTGTCCCAAGGCTACCAAGTTAACAGAGTTTCTGGCTACCATATTCCCCTGCAACACCGACTGCAAGGGATCATCCATTAAATCCCCTGCCGCAGTCAACCACTCAGCCACAGGCCAATGCACCAGTTCTTCTGCCACCGGCACTCCAGGCGCAACTTGTTCCGTCCTCACCAGATAGTCATCTTGCCCCACCGACGTTGCGGAAAGGTGAAATTCCTGGGTCACAACTTCTGCTCCATAAAACTTAGACAATGCTGATAGCACAACGTGGCGCAAGCCATACATTGCTGTTTATTTCCCGCCTCCACCAAGGTAGAATACTACTTCTTGTCCACGGGCGTAACTTTCGGGTGAGCCAACCGTACAAATTCCTTTCGTACATTCAGCAGGTTATAACCCACATTTAAATCCCCATCCATTATAATTATATCCCACATTCCCCAGATACCAAAGCAAATTTAGGAATTAAAAATTTAGGAGAGATCAAGGGTTTCGATAATTTTAGAGGGGGGGAGTGAATAACTACCTCGAAGTTCCTCGTTAAGTAGGTGTATTTTCTCTATAACTAGAAAGACTTTCTGAACCATTGTCAATTTCTCTTTTTGCTTCATAGGTAAATTATCTTCTTTTTTAACAAGACATATTTACTCTTATTTATCCCTGTCAATATTTCCTTTTTCTCCTCCTCATCTGTTTTCTGGTTTAAGTTCCTGCTACATCTATTTTCAGATGAAAAGTAACAATCTATTAACAGTATTTATTTGTCACCGATAATTTTCTACAATAGTGAAAAAGACTTTTATAAAAGGTGCAAGTTAAAAAAGTGTCTAAAACTGTTGCTGAAGTAATGAGTCGTGATCCTATTCTCGTCCATCCTCAAACTCCCTTAAAAGAAGCTATCCAAATTTTGGCAGAAAAACGAATTAGCGGTTTACCTGTAATTGATGACGCAGGTAAACTAGTGGGAATTATCTCCGAAACAGACTTGATGTGGCAAGAAACAGGTGTGACTCCTCCTGCATATATTATGATTTTGGATAGCGTGATTTATTTACAAAATCCTGGTGCGTATGAACGAGATTTACATAAAGCTTTAGGACAAACAGTAGGAGAAGTGATGAGTAAAAATCCCCTGACTATTTCTCCTGATAAACCATTAAGAGAAGCGGCGAAATTAATCCAAGATCACAAAGTTCACCGTCTCCCAGTCCTTGACAGTGTGGGTAAGGTCATTGGTATTCTAACTCGTGGTGATATTGTTCGCACTATGGCTGCTGACTAGTAGTCTGTCAACCCGGAAATGACGGGGGGTAGGGGAGGTAGGGGGGTAGGGGAAGTAGGGGAGGTAGGGGAGGTAGGGGAAGTAGGGGAAGTAGGGGAGGTAGGGGAGGTAGGGGAGGGAGGGGAGGTAGGGGAGGTAGGGGAGGTAGGGGAAGTAGGGGAGGTAGGGGAGGTAGGGGAGGGAAGAACAGAAGTTTTTTCCGATCATTACCCGTCAAAATAAATTTGACGAACTACTAGGTGTGGGGAAGTAAGAGCAATATTCTTTTACAACTGACAATTGACGACTGACAACTGACAACTGACAACTGACAAGGGACTATTAAATGAGTGTATCTGCTGATAGTATAAAAGAGTTACTGCGTTCTGACAATTTAGGCGATCGCTTGCGTGCAGTTAACCAAATTCGGGATCTAGAACCACAAATCGCTTTAGAATTAGTCCAAATTGCCATTCAGGATAAAAGTGCGCGTGTCCGTTATTCTGCTGTAAGTCAAATGGATACCCTGGGAACACAGGATTTACCATTATCCTTGACTATCTTACGGGGTTTATTACATGATCCTGAAGCAGATGTGCAATCCGCCGCAGCAGACTGTTTAGGTGCGCTAAAATTGCATGACGCTTTTGAAGACTTACAAAAGCTTTACCAGGAAACACCAGAATGGCTAGTCCAGTTTAGCATTATTGCCACATTGGGAGAATTAGGAGATCCACGAGCTTTTGAATTACTTACCCAAGCGCTCGCTTCCGATAATGGTTTAATTCAAACTGCGGCTATAAGTTCCTTCGGTGAATTGGGAGATCCAAAAGCAGTTGCCCTCTTACTTCCATACAGCACTAACTCAGATTGGCAAGTACGTTACAGAGTTGTACAAGCTTTGACTCGCTTAGATAGTGATGAAGCTAAGTCTATTCTAGCAACTTTGGTGAATGACGAGGTGGAAGCGATTTCCAAAGAAGCAAAAGCTGGTTTACAGTTAGTTTAATCTAGTAGTTGCGTTTAGAGACTTCCAATTAAAAAAATATCCCAAAATTTCTTGTGGTGCAGGCATCTTGCCTGCTAATAATACAAGGATGGGCATCTTGCCTGCTAATAATACAAGGACGGGCAAGACTTGTACTGAGCTTGTCGATAGCGTAGCGTGGCGTTAGCCATAGTATGCCCATCCCACAAGATTGGATAGCGAACGCGAGTGCGTCCCGGAGGGAACTAGCGCTGCTGCAAGCAGTTCATCCTTTTTGTGGAGTTCTCTTATAGAGATATCCGGTAAGCGTAAAACTCAGTGTCTTTAGACCTGAGATATAAGCGACTCGTGCAGTTTTAACCGCATAGAGTTTTTCTTTTTATAAAGATTGGTTAAAATGAGCAAAGGTTTATCGCCTTTGTATTTGATGATGTTATACTATTCACAACAGGAATGGTAATCAACCTGTATAAAAACCTAACTGCCTAACGGCAATCTGTACCTTGACAATTGAGGATATAGGGTTCTATTCCATAGTTTTAGTTTCCTACCCAGGAATAGGTAAAATCTTCATGGGAGCTAGACAACACAGAATTTAAACTCAAGCAAAATTTGCAGTAATGCAACTACCTTCGGGCAGAGGGAAAGTTAACGCTTGGGGAGAGAACCACCTCTGGCTTAGATACCGCAAGGGTTCTAAGTTAAGTGGACTCGTTGAACCAAGAATCTCAGCGGCTTTAGCCGCTGAGAGTGTCAATAACTAAAGCGCAACTTCTCACCTAATTTCTCTGAATAACCTGATTTTTGATTGATACACAAACTTTGATTATTAACCACCATATACCTGCGGCCAAGTCGTCAATAAAAATACTATCACCGCACTGATAGCTAAAACACCTTGAATCAAATTCCCCACAACCGTTCCCACAGTAATTCCTATCCCAGCTTTTACCGCAGGCCATAATCGTCTTTGGTAAAGGAACTCACCTACAATTGCTCCTAACAGTGGTCCAAATAAAATTCCTAACAACGGTCCACCAAAAGGTAAAGCAGGTAGTAATCCAAAAAATCCCAGTAACAAACCCACAAACGCGCCAATTTGTCCCCACTTACTAGCACCGGCTTGTTTTGCTCCTATATAACCAGCAAGGAAATCAACTCCTGTACTCAGAAGTAAAACAATGATTGTCACAATCAGGGGAATTTTAATAGCTGCAAAGGAATTACTCACGATTCCCCAGATAATAATAGATATTAAAATCAAACTACTTCCAGGTATAGCTGGAACTACAGCGCCAATAATACCTACTAACATGACAGCAACTAAGAGTAAATAAATAATTTGCATAATTCATAATTCATAATTTTTATTAGTATCGAGATAATCTCGTTCCCAGTCTCTGACTGGGAATGTTCACCACGCGGCTATGCCGCTATTAACGGGAGGCAGAGCCTCAAAATCGGCATTCCTAGCCAGAGTCTAGGAACGAGAATCACCAAGGGTTACAGCTAATTTATCGGCAATTCCCCCAATCCAGTTTTCATCTTGTTTAGTGTAACTGCGGGGAGCATTTGCCGCTAAAATTAAAACCCCTTCTTTACCAATAGGTTGACAAATTACACCTTGTGTATTTTCTGGCAAATAATCAAATTCGATTTTACCAGGATAGACATACAAAGCCACTAGATAAATTGGCTTTTGTGTTTCTAATACTTTTTTTAAAATTGTTCCTGGGACTACTTCCGATTTAGCAGCCAAAATACCACGACGTAATAAAACTTTACCTTGATAGTAGACTATGAGCGATCGCGTCACTGTATTTGTTAATAATAACCGCGATGCCCAAGCTAATTCTATTTTCGCGGCTTCTGGTAAATCTGCTGCTAGAAAAAATCCCTCTTCCCCAATCAATTCTACTGTTTCAGGTGTACGCGGCTGTACCTGTTGCCAAATTAAACCAGTTAAAATTAACACCGCGCTCAGAATTACCCCCAGCACATCTCCTCGTGCTTGGGAGTTTGTCAGTTGCGGTGTTAACAACCGATTCATTAACAAAAGCACAGCACCTAAACCCCCAACAACTAAGGGTAAACGCCGTAAAACTCGATTAGGATCTGATTTAGTCATTAG
>NZ_VILC01000027.1:26279-33233 GCF_009712065.1 Aphanizomenon sp. UHCC 0183
AATTCTTTCTCCCTCTACTTCCCCTACTTCCCCTACTTCCCCTACTCCCCCTACTCCCCCCACTTCCCCCACTTCCCCTGCCCCCTCTGTCACCTGTCACCTGTCACCTGTCACCTAACTTCCTACTCTTCCCCCGGTTCTAGGATGCGTTGGAAAAGATAACCAGTACCTCTAGCGGTGAGAATTAGTTCAGGGTTGCTGGGATCATCTTCTAATTTTGCCCGTAATCGGGAAATATGTACATCCACAACGCGAGTATCTACATGGCGTTCAGGAGTATATCCCCATACCTCTTGCAGAATTTCTGAACGGGAAAAAGCTTCACCCGAACGACTGACTAACAATTCTAATAAGCTAAATTCCATCCCGGTTAAGCGAATCCGCTCATCACCTTTATAAACTTGACGCTTATTTGTATCAATTTTGATGGTGCTGACATGAATTACCCCGGAACTAGGAATACCGTTTGCACCTGTTTTGTCCACCCGTCGCAATACTGAACGAATCCGCGCTTCTAGTTCTTTGGGTGAGAATGGTTTAACGACATAATCATCAGCACCCAATTCTAACCCGGTGATGCGATCTGCGACATCTCCCAAGGCGGTGAGCATAATAATAGGGACATCCGATTCTTTGCGTAATTCTTGACAAACGCCATAACCATCGAGTTTTGGCATCATTACATCTAAAACTACCAGGTCTGGTTCAGCTTTGCGAAATATTTCTAAAGCTTCCTCTCCGTCTCCTGCTGTCACCACATCGTAGCCAATCATGGAAAGGCGTGTTTCCAAAATCCGACGAATGCTGGCTTCGTCGTCTACTACTAGGATTTTTTCTTTATGACTTTCCAAGTTTTGTCATGCTCCTTAACTAAAATTTTTCATGATTAATTTTAAATATCATAATATTAAGATATCATTACATGAATTGATTTGGAAAAAGCTCTAACTATTACTACGATTAAATTTCGGTTTTTTCCAAGAATTAATGAAAAATTAAGATTATTATCTAAAATTTAAGCATGGCAAAGCCAAAAACCATTTATATCTGTAGTAATTGTGCAGCGGAATTCTCCCAATGGTTCGGAAAATGTTCAAATTGTGACACTTACGATTCTTTAGTTGAGCAGAATATTAGCTCTTTTCTGGGGGATATACCTGGCCGGGGTGGGGTGGGAAATTGGCAAGCTGGAGGTCATAGTAAATCTCATGGTAAACCAGCTAAAGCTAGATCATCTCTGACTTTTGACCAAATTAGCGATCGCCAAATTGCTCGTTGGGAGTCCGGTTATGGCGAATTAGATCGAGTTTTAGGCGGTGGTGTTGTTCCCGGTTCAATGGTATTAATTGGTGGTGATCCTGGCATTGGTAAATCTACTTTACTACTACAAGTATCTAACCAATTAGCACAAAAATATCGTATTCTCTATATTACTGGAGAAGAGTCTGGACAACAAGTAAAATTGCGTGCTTCTCGCTTGGGAATGTCCAAACCTCCTCTTGTCGTCACAGAAGATCATCAAAATAAAGATCCGGAAGCACCAGTGACAAATCCTCAACAACCTATAGATCCTGACAGTATAGGTGCGGATTTATATATATTACCAGAAACGGATTTAGAAGAAATTTTACGAGAAATAGACTCTTTAAAGCCAAATGTGGCAGTAATAGATAGTATTCAAACCGTATTTTTACCAGCTTTGACATCAGCGCCGGGTTCAGTGGCTCAAGTCAGGGAATGTACTGCAGCCTTGATGAAGGTGGCAAAACATGAAGATATTACGATGTTAATTGTTGGTCATGTTACCAAAGAAGGCACGATTGCCGGACCGAGAGTATTAGAACACTTAGTTGATACTGTATTGTATTTTGAAGGCGATCGCTTTGCTTCCCACAGATTATTAAGAACTGTAAAAAACCGTTTCGGAGCAACACACGAAATTGGTATATTTGAAATGGTATCTCAAGGATTAAGGGAAGTTGATAATCCTTCTGAATTATTTTTAGGCAATCGTGATGATCCGGCTCCAGGTACAGCTATTGTAGTAGCTTGTGAAGGAACAAGACCAATAGTAGTGGAATTACAAGCTTTAGTTAGCCCTACTAGTTATCCCTCTCCTCGTCGAGCAGGTACAGGGATAGATTATAATCGCTTAGTGCAAATACTCGCCGTATTAGAAAAGCGTGTGGGTATTCCTATGTCCAAATTAGATTCCTATGTTGCTTCTGCGGGGGGATTAAATGTAGAAGAACCAGCAGTAGATTTAGGAATTGCCGTTGCCATAGTTGCCAGTTTCCGCGATCGCATTGTTGATCCTGGTACAGTCTTAATTGGAGAAGTAGGATTAGGGGGACAAGTGCGATCGGTTTCCCAAATGGAACTACGATTAAAGGAAGCAGCAAAACTGGGATTTAAAAGAGCGATCGTTCCTAAAGGCACAAAATTTCCTGAAATTGGTATAGAGATATTACCAGTAGGTAAAGTCATAGATGCAATTATCGCGGCTGTTCCTCATCAGGAGTTGACAGAGGAAGATTTAGAACCTGATGGGGATGAATAACCGTTCTAAAAACCCCAATGCCCGCACAGAGAAAGCACTAGGAGACGTAGAAAAAAGGTAGAAATATCAATCAACTTGCGGACAATCATCCCATAAAGTTGTAATTTCTCGTAAACTCTGATGAGTGCCATTACCTAAGATTAAATGATCTAAAATGGAAATAGCTAACAGTTCTGCCCCGGCTAATAATTGACGAGTCAATTCGATATCTGCTTCACTGGGTTCTAAACTACCAGAAGGGTGATTATGGGCAACTATTACTCTTGTAGCACCTTGACGAATGACTTCTCGGAAAATATCACGGGGGGAGGCTAAAGTTTCCGTTGCTGTGCCAATTGTAATCACTTTTGTGCCTAATAACTTATTTTTCACATCCAATAATAATACGGCAAATCTTTCTTGATTTTGCCACATCAAGTCTTGACTCAGCACCGCAGCCGCAGCAATGGGACTATCAATCACTGTTCCGTCGGAAGGACGAGATAAAAAAGTCCGTTTACCCAATTCAATTGCAGCGAGGATAGTTGTCGCTTTTGCTGGTCCCACACCGGGAATTTCCATTAATTCAGCGGGGGAGACATTTCGTAAAGCAGCTAAGGGGTCACACTGACCTTTACCCAATTGCTGTAATATATATTGCCCTAAACCAACTGCGGATAATTTACCAGGGCCTTGTCCAGTACCCAGCAAAATAGCGATTAATTCCGCTGTAGCTAAAATCTTCGGTCCGTGAGTCATTAACCTTTCACGGGGGCGTTCATTTTCCGGTAAGTCGGCTATTCTCAGGCAATAAGTCATACCAATTGGGAATTTTGAATTGGGAATAATTGTCATAGCTATCAGCTATCAGCGAAAAGCAGAAATAGCAAATAGCAAAGAAGAGGAGGTATTCATTTAATTACCTGTATTTCAGATTTTAAGGCTGATTGCTGAGGACTGGGGGCTGAATGCTAACTCATTATTTATCCCTTATTTTTGGACACAATTATTCCTTTTTGACAATATCTTTAATTTTTGTAGATACTACCCGGAATTACTTACTGGTAAATTTGCGTAGCTTTGAGCATATGGTAGGTAATAATTAACTGAGTCAGGGCGAGAGGATAACTTTGCAGTGTTTCTCCAGTTGTACCTGCAATTTTACCCAATTCTGGATTACTTTCCCGATCGCACACATTATTTAAATGCGGCATATCGTTACACATAATCCGTTCGATTTTATTCACCTGTTCCAAAGTTGCATGACCGTCAACCTCTAAAACATCCACCGGTTTTCCCATATCTCTATCTAATCCCAAGCGGATAGCTGACTGGGTATCACTATGACCAGCGTGAATAATTTCCGTAAAATCAGGGTGGGGAATGGAAGGACGCAACACCAAGCGCACATTTAAACGCCCACTAGTGTTATCAATTTCATCATTGGGAGGATAGAAACTGACCACAATATCTGACCATTGCCGCTGCGGACGGATATACTGTTCCGAATCTGGTTCGCGTTTATCTAATTCTGCTAATACCTGTTCTGGAGTATAACCGCGCTTTTGAGTATCCCGTTTCACCTTCCAATCAGCGCGAAGTGGTTCAGGAGGGGCAAGATAAACCTTGACATCATAAGCATCACGGGCTGCACGGGTAGAATAACCTAGTAACCCTTCAATAATCACAAATTTAGTGGGTTTGATATATTGCGGCGGTTCAAAAGTCCCTGTGGAGTGGCTGTAAACCGGCTTGAGAATCGCCTGTCCTGTCCGTAGCAGCGATAAATGTTGCTGCATGATATCCAGATAGTTACAATCAGGATGGAGTGCCGTAATGCCGATTTCTGCCCGTTGTGTGCGATCGTAACGGTGGTAATCGTCTGTACATATAATAGTCACATTTTCAGGACCGAGTACCTGAGCAATCCCTCTAGTCAGAGTTGTTTTCCCAGCAGCACTATCACCAACAATACCCAGAATAATTGGACGGCTCATGAATACCTCCTCTGACGCGAGTAAGTTTATAGAATAATCTTCAATTTTAGAGGGCGAATAAGCACTTTCTTCAGAAAATTATATCTTTGCAACATCTCTACATAAACTCCCTGGATTTGGTGTCATGGGATGATTTTTTGCACGCAGAGGCGCAGAGGCGCAGAGATTGAGAACCGCCATAGATGTTAAGTAATGAAACGGAATTAATTACACAACTGATTTTCCTGTTCTTTTCAACCACCAACATAATTATTTTCCTCTTTATCCTGTTAATCCTCAAATCCCGGACATCCTGATTCAGACAATCAAGACTTGACAAAACTCAAAGCCTATATTATCCTTATGTTACGAGTGGAAAAGTGTGCGCCCATATATAGACTTTTCAACCACCAATATAATTATTTTCCTCTTTATCCTGTAAATCCTCAAATCCTGGACATCCTGATTCAGACAATTTAAATTTTATTATGGCTTATTTTACCCCAGGGCAACTACTCAAAAGAGGACAATACGAAATTATTGACACTCTTGGACAGGGAGGATTTGGTATTACCTATTTAGCGCAAGATCATAGACGCAAAAAACAAGTAGCTATCAAAAGCCTCAACGTCTCCTTTTTGAAACAACGCTATCGAGATAAATATGGGAATACCGATAGTTTTGGAGAATTTTTAGCCCAAGAACAGGACAAGTTTAACACCGAAGCGATGGTGTTAGCTACCTTTGATCATCCTCACATTGTCAAAGTGTATCCTGAACTGTTTCAAGAAAATGGTTTATCTTGTATGGTGATGGAATATGTCAAAGGCAAAAATTTAGAACAATATTTATACGCGAATGGTGTTTTTAGTGAAAGTGCAGGTTTAGGAATTATTAAAGGCATTGGAGAGGCTTTAAGTTATATTCATAGTCGTAATTATCTGCACCGAGATATTAAACCTGCGAATATTTTACTGCGAGAATCTGACAATAAAGCCATTTTAATTGATTTTGGTTTAGCCAGAGAAGTCAATTTTGCGGAATTGATGAGTTTAACAAATGCCAAAACTCCGGTTTTTGCACCACCAGAACAATTTGAAAATAGAAGTAATTTCACTCCCGCTTTAGATATCTATGCTTTAGCTGCGACATTATATGTAATTATCGCCGTTCATGAACCTCCTTTCATTCCTCTGCCTAGTCCTTATCTGAATGCTAAGATAATGCTAGATATGAAAATGGCGATTGAACCACCGCAAAAATACAATTCTCAAATTAGTCAAAAGGTAAATGACGCTATTCTCAAGGGAATGGAATTAGATTATCAAAACCGTCCTCAGTCTATTTCAGAATGGTTTAGGTTTTTAGGTATTCAATCACAAAATAATCATCTCAAAACTTTCACTTTTGAAGTTGTCACAACCAACGATAAAGGAAGCATTATCAACAAACGCAACCACTCAGCAAATTACTTTGTGGAAGATTTGGGAAATGGGGTGAAGTTGGAAATGGTGGAAATACCCGCAGGAACATTTTACATGGGTTCACCGGAAAGTGAAGAGGGAAGATATAGATATGATAGTGAAAGTCCCCAACATCAAGTTACTGTTCCCAGCTTTTTTGTCGGTAAATATCCTTTGACTCAAGCACAATATCAAGCTATCATGGGAAACAACCCTGCTTACTTCAAAGGAAATAATCGTCCTGTTGAATATGTGAGTTGGAATAATGCGGTTAATTTTTGTCAAAAGTTAAGCCAAAAAACAGGTAAAAACTATAAACTGCCCAGTGAGGCACAATGGGAGTATGCTTGTAGAGCGGGAACAACGACACCTTTTTATTTTGGTGAAAGTATTACCCCAGATTTGGTAAACTGTGATGGTAACTATGCCTACGCTGCTGCACCAAAAGGGCAATATCGAAAACAAACCACAGATGTAGGAACTTTTCCCCCTAATGCTTTTGGTTTGTATGATATGCACGGAAATGTGTGGGAATGGTGCGAAGATGATTGGCAAGAAAATTATATAAACGCGCCTATAGATGGCAGTGCCTTAATTAGTCGAAGCAATATAAAGCTGCTGCGCGGTGGTTCGTGGGACAACGTTCCTGACTATTGCCGTTCTGCTTATCGCAACAGCAACGACCTCGATCTCGTCAGCAGCCCTTTTGGTTTTCGGGTTGTATGTGGTGGTGCGGCGAGGACTTAGTTACCCTTTATACTTTTGCTCTTTTGCTCTCTGCTCTTTTTTCTTTTCCCTTGTCTCGTCGTTAGTCCGAATTTTTTTTGGATAAATACTGGATGTGGAAACCTTATATATATGGGCGCATACTTTTCCACCCATAACATAAGCATAGTCGAAACTGAGAACTTTGTCAATGTCTGAATCAGGATATCCAGGATTTGAGGATTTTCAGGATGTTGTTGGATGATTGTTT
>NZ_VILC01000027.1:33553-55857 GCF_009712065.1 Aphanizomenon sp. UHCC 0183
CCAGGATTTTCAGGATGGGTAATTGGTAATTGCGAAAATGCTGTAAACTAACCATCTAAAGAAGAGCATAAAACAACATCTTTAAAATATCCCAACTTCTAAGAATCACAACTTCCTCAAAAACAATCTTTAAATCACATCCTGTAAATCCTCAAATCCTGGATATCCTGATTCAGACTAAAAAAATCACCACTTCCCAAAAACAATCTTTAAATCACATCCTGTAAATCCTCAAATCCTGAACATCCTGATTCAGACAAAAAAATCACCACTTCCTCAAAAACAATCTTTAAATCACATCCTGTAAATCCTCAAATCCTGGATATCCTGATTCAGGATTAAAAGAGGATTTGGGGGTTGACATTTGATTTTAAATTTGTTATCATGAGACTGACAAGGAAGAATTATCATAAAATAATTAATAAATATAAATCATGTCAAAACAAACCCTGGGTTTAGAACAAAACCTATACGATTATTTGCTTTCAATTTCCCTGCGCGAACCAGCTATTTTAACCCAACTGCGTCAAGAAACCGCTCAAATACCCAGGTCTATCATGCAAATATCTCCTGAACAGGGGCAATTTATGGCATTATTAATTAAGTTAATAGGAGCAAAAAAAACCTTAGAAGTTGGTGTATTTACTGGCTATAGTTCCTTAGTAGTAGCTTTGGCTTTACCCGCAGATGGTAAAATAGTCGCCTGTGATGTTAGTGAAGAGTATACCAGTGTAGCTCGACGTTATTGGCAAGAAGCGGGAGTAGCTGATAAAATTGATTTGCATATTGCCCCAGCTTTGGAAACATTAGATAAGTTATTGACAGCAGGGGAAGCGGAAACTTTTGACTTTGCGTTTATTGATGCTGACAAAAGTAACTATGATAATTATTATGAGCAATGTCTTGAATTAATTCGCCCCGGTGGACTAATTGCCATTGATAATGTGTTGTGGTCAGGTAAAGTTGCAGAAACAGAAATACAAGATAATCAAACTAATAAAATTCGGGCTTTGAATCGCAAATTACATCAAGATTCCCGAATTACCTTGAGTTTAGTTCCCATAGCCGACGGATTAACCTTAGCGATGAAAAATTAGGAAAATCAACCACATGGAAGAACTACTTACCCTCAAAGAACTCCTACACCAAGGAAATATCACAGAAGCCTTATTAATTGTCGAAGAATTAGAAGAAATGAGCAAATCTGATAAACTGAATAAAATATTTAGTTATGGCATCATTTTACTTCTACACTTAATTAAGCAATCTGCTGAAAATCGCACTACTAGGTCTTGGAATCTTTCTATTCGCAATTCTGTCAAACAAATCCAACGCAGTAATTCCCGTGAAAAAGCAAAAGGAACTTATCTGAGTGAAACAGAATTAGCAGCGACTCTAGAAGATGCTTATGATTTAGCCTTAGAAAAAGCAGCAATTGAAGCTTTTGAAGGTCAACATGAAGCAGAAGAATTAAGCAAATTAGTCCAACAAGAAGAGATCATAAAAAAAGCAATGAACTTAATTTGGGAACGATAAATAATATTAGATATAATAGGAGGGAATTAACCGCAGATGGAAGAGGATAGACGCAGATAAACGCAGATAAATTTGTACTTCATTAGATTAAGAGGCATTGCTGAATTGATGTATGAAAGTAGAAAATTCCATCTCTTGAACTCTTACTCTCTGTGCCTCTGCGTCTCTGCGAGAGATAAATTCATACTTTTATTCAGCAACGCCGATTAAGAAATGTTCTAAATCTCCAACTTATCACCCCGAATAGCATAATCTAATAATTCCATTGGGTGCATCACAGAAATAGTCTTCCCCTGCAAATATTTACTAATTTGCAAACTACAACCAGGGTTAGGGGAAGCAATTAAATCAGCACCAGTATTTAATAAATTCTGGGCTTTTTGTTTACCTAATTCTTCCGCAACTTCCGGTTGCAACATATTATAAACCCCCGCGCTACCACAACATAAAGCCGCGTCTATGGGTTCTTTCAAAGTCACACCGGGAATTTGTTTTAACAGTTGACGAGGTTGGACACTAATTTTTTGACCATGTAATAAATGACAAGCATCTTGATAAACTAAATTGATATTTTTCTCAGTCAAAGGTGAAAGTTTAGCAGTTAAACCCACATTGGCTAAAAACTCCTGTGAATCTTTAACTTTCGCTGCAAATACTTTAGCTTTTTCGGCATATTCGGGATCATCTGCTAAAATATGACCATATTCCTTCAAAGTATGACCACAACCAGCAGCATTGATAATCACAAAATCAACATTAGTATCAGCAAAACTATCAATCATTTGTCTTGCTAATGTTTTCGCTTGTTCAGTTTGTCCTTGGTGTTCAGGAAGTGCAGCACAACAACCTTGAGACTTAGGAATTACCACTTCACAACCATTTGCAGTTAATACTCTTACAGTTGCTTCATTCACACCAGAGAAAAACAGTCTTTGCACACATCCTAAAATTACACCCACGCGATATCTTTTTTCACCCTTAGCTGGGATGATATCTGGTAAATTATCCTGAAAAGACTTAAGAGTAATTTCCGGTAAAATAGATTCCATAGCTGCTAACCGGGGAGATATAGCCTTAATTAACCCAGTTGCTTGTAATACCTTAGAAATTCCTAACTTTTGATAAACTAATAAAGGAAAAAGTAAAATTCTTAAAAGATCAGGATTAGGAAACAGAGAAAAAATCAATTGTCGAACTAACTTATCAGGTAAACTGCGGTTATAATTTCTCTCCACCTGATGTCTAGTAGCCGAAATCAACTTATCATACTGGACACCAGAAGGACAAGTAGAAACACAAGCTAGACACCCCAAACAAGAATCAAAATGTTCAACAGTAGCCGTATTTAAAGCAATTTCACCCTCATTAATAGCATCCATTAAATAGATACGTCCTCTAGGTGAATCCATCTCCTTTCCTAATACCCGATAACTAGGACAAGTAGACAAACAAAAACCACAATGAACACAACTATCAATTAACTTAGGATCAGGTGGACAATTACCATCAAAACCCTTTAAATTCTTAATACTAGCAGTATTATTATTCACCGAACCTTCCGAAACTTGCATTTATATTCCTCCCCTCTTAACCTCTGTGACCTCTGTGCCTCTGCGGTTCGTTTATTAAACTTAAATCCCACCCACAAACCGACCAGGACTTAAAATATTTTGAGAGTCAAACTGTTCCTTAATGCGGCGCATTACCTGCAACCCATTACCAGTATACCCCCAAACATCAAACCTTTCCTTTAACTCAACAGGTGCAGATAAAACACTTAAAAAACCAGAATTTGCTGCACATAAATTCCGCAAAGGCAAAATCTGATCTTGATTTTCTAAACGCACCAAACCTAAACCACTACTAATATGAATTAAACCGACTTCTATTTGATTGATAATTTCCACAGCAGCAGTTGGTAATAAACCTATTTTGCAGGTAATCGTAGATTCTGAAACATGAGAATGTATTTGTTCTGGTAATCGTTGCCATAAATCAGCTTCATGATTTCCTGAATAAATTACCCCATGTAAACCCAGCTTTTCGCCAATTGCTAATAGTCGTTTGCACTGTTCTTGGACACTTTCGCTAATAGTTTGAAAACGGGCAATTAAGCCTATTCCTGTCCCCAAATCCAAATTAGTAACTAACTTACTTGATAATAAATCTGCTTGGGTTGGTGTTAATTCCGAACCTTGTAAAGTTCTTACTGCTTGGGATATAGCTTCTGGCTTCCCAGTTAATATGACTGTTCCCGAAGTTTCAGGAATCGGATAAACTCGAAAAGTGACTTGGCTGATAATTCCTAATGTACCGTAAGCGCCAGTAAATAATTTCATTAAGTCGTAACCAGCCACATTTTTTACAACTCGTCCCCCAGCTTTGGCGATTTGTCCATCTGCACGAATAAAAGTTATACCTAAAAGTTGATCACGCACACCGCCATAACGTTGACGCAGAGAACCTGTATCAGCAGTAGCAACGATACCGCCTATGGTAGCAGAATCAGGAAAAGCCGGATCAAGTGCTAAAAATTGGTTATGTTTACCTAAAATCTCTTGAAGCTGGGCGAATTTCATCCCTGCTTCCACTGTGACAGTTAAATCACCAACTGCGTGTTCTATGAGTTGGTTAATCCGTTCGGTGCTGACAATAATATCAATATTTTTAGCTAAACCACCCCAATTGATTTTACTACCGCTACCACAGGTGAGAACGCGCCATTTATGACTGTTGGCGATCGCTATCACTGCGGCTAATTCCGCTTGGCTGTGGGGATAAATCACACAACTGGGGTGGCTTTTGGAGTCTATCCCTTGTTGGATATGATGCTGTTGGGTGGGGGTAAGATTTTCCCACGATATAATGGAGGTTTCAGGGCTGAGAATAGAAATTAAGGTAGATGCTATGGAATTCATCAGTCTGTTTTTTATATCCTTTTTAATTAATTTAATATGAATTGTATTTCGCACAAAGGAACAAAGTCATAAAATTAGGGCGGGGAAACCCCACCCCTACGTGACAATTAGCCTTTATCTAACCGCAGTACAGCCATAAAAGCTTCCTGGGGTACATCTACTGTACCTATAGCTTTCATGCGTTTTTTTCCTTTGGCTTGCTTCTGCAATAGTTTCTTTTTGCGGCTGATGTCGCCACCGTAGCATTTAGCTAACACATCTTTTCGCATGGCGGGGATATGTTCACTGGCGATAACTTTTGCGCCAATGGAAGCTTGAATGGGGACTTTGAATTGATGACGGGGAATTAGTTCTTTGAGTTTTTCCGCCATTGATCTACCGACATTGTAGGCTTTATCTCTGTGAACGATCATGGCTAGGGAATCCACTGGATCACCGTTAATCATGATATCCAATTTTACTAAAGGATTTTCTCGGTAGCCAATCAGATGATATTCCATACTGGCGTAACCGCGAGAACGGGATTTCATTTGATCAAAAAAGTCGGTAACAACTTCGGCTAAAGGCAATTCATAAGTGAGTGTGGTCCGTCCTTGGGTGAGATATTTCATATCTTTGAAGATACCGCGACGGTTTTGAGACAACTCCATTAAAGAACCAACGTAGATTTCGGGAGTAATCATTTCTACTTTGACGTAGGGTTCTTCAATTCTGTCGCGCTCATTGGGGTTAGGTAAGCGGCTAGGATTATCAATGTACAGTTCTTCCCCTTTGATGGTGACGACTTTGTAAACCACTGAGGGGGCGGTAATGATTAAATCTAGGTTATACTCACGCTCTAAGCGTTCCTGGACGATTTCCATGTGCAGTAGTCCCAAAAACCCACAACGGAAACCAAAACCCATTGCACTGGAGGTTTCTGGCTCATACTGTAATGCGGCATCATTGAGTTCTAGTTTTTCTAAGGCTTCCCGCAAGTCTTCAAACTGATCTGCGTCTATGGGGAACATTCCACAAAATACCATGGGATTGGCTTCTGCGTAACCAGGTAAGGCTTCGGTGGCTTTGTTTTTGCATAGGGTAATGGTATCTCCTACTCTGGCATCAGCTACGGCTCTAATCGCTGCACCTAAATAACCTACTTCTCCGGCATGGAGTTCTTCAACTGGCTTTTGGGTGGGAGAGAGTACGCCTAGTTCCTCAATGACATATTCTTTACTCGATGCCATTAAGTAGATGCGATCGCCTTTTTTGACAGTTCCATCCATGACTCGGAAATAAACAATTACACCCCGGTAACTATCATAGTAACTATCAAAAATCAGCGCTCGCAGGTTTTCATTTACAGTGTCAGCGGGTGGGGGAACTCGTTCGACAATTGTTTCTAAAATCTCAGCAATGCCAATTCCCTCTTTCGCTGAAGCTAAAATTGCACCACTGCAATCTAAACCAATAATTTCTTCAATTTCGCCAATTACTCGCTCTGGTTCTGCTCCTGGTAAATCAATTTTATTTAAAACTGGGATAATTTCTAGATTACTCTCTAGAGCTAAATACACATTTGCCAGTGTTTGCGCCTCTACGCCTTGGGACGCATCCACAACTAATAATGCCCCTTCACAAGCCACAAGGGAACGGGAAACTTCATAGGAAAAGTCTACGTGACCAGGAGTATCAATTAAATTGAGAACGTACTGCTGACCATCCTTGGCAGTATAATTCATCCGGGCAGCTTGCAGCTTAATTGTAATGCCGCGCTCCCGTTCCAAATCCATGTTATCGAGAAACTGCTCTTTCATCTGTCTATCTTCTACAGTCCCAGTAGCCTGTAGCAAACGATCTGCGAGAGTTGATTTCCCGTGATCAATGTGAGCAATAATACAAAAGTTGCGAATGCGATCTGCGGGAACGTCAGTCATATACCATCTTTGCTCTAAAGCAAACCAAAGTGAAAGCTATTTACTTCATGTATTTTAACACAAACAGCAGAAGTCCAAGGAACAGGGAACAGGGAACAGGGAACAGGCAGGAAGCAAAAATTAATTACCCATTACCCATTACCTCTTCCCCATTCCCTGCTATGACAACTTACGCTATTATTTAGAATCTGTTTCTAGCTCCTAGTGTTGATGACTCAGCAGTTTACAATTGAATACACTCAATTATAAATATCATAACTGCTGGACAACAGTTTCAATAAAACTATTTCAAAGTATTTAAACCCATGAATATGCAAGAACAACCCAATAGTGCAGATAAAAAACGCGCTGAGAAGACAGAAATCGCTCTTAATCTAGATTCTGAATTAATAGAGCAAATTCAACATCTAACTAATGATCCCAGTAAGGTGATTGAGGTAGCTATTCGTCAATGGTTACGGGGTGATTTTAATAGAGATGATGAGTTAACACGTACCCCTCTACGAACACCTGTTCCCCCCCGTGGTGAATGGAATGATTAAACCGACTTGACAGGTATCAGCTAATAATAAGAAATGTAAAAATTAATCTCTTAAATGCCAGAAAAGTCAAAAATCTACCCTTGAAAAATGTAAAACCTGTAAAAGTTTATGCCAGAATTTAATTTCTCAAAATCTGGAATCTAGTAATTTTATGAGCGATCGCTCATCAGCAACTCTGGGAGCAGAGTTAGTATATACTCAAGATGCCTCTGGACGCTATTTGACTTTTTATTGGCAACACAGCCAATACTTAGAGTGTGATCCCCAGAAGATAGTTGATGTCCTCAATGAAAATGATAGCTTTGCTCCAGTAGATAAGGTTGTTTATCTAGAAAATTTACACCGGATTTTGAGCAGTTCTGTGCCAGAAAAGGTGAAATACTGGTTTAAATGCCCGAATATCGAATTATTAGAGTTGGAGTTGACAATTACGCCGATTCTGCCGCAATTTGGTCAGCCCACAACTACAGTTTTGGTAATAGGTAGGTTGTTACCATCAAAAATTAATCCTCAAGATGTGAATCAGGCACTTAAACCGCCAACAGCGCTTGAGTTAGCTTTGCGATTGCAGCGACATCAAAAGTTATTAAACAAAATCACCAGAAATATTCGTCGGACACTGGATTTAGATGTTATTTGGCAACAAACAGTTGATAGCTTGGGAAAAAGACTCAACCTAGAACGCTGTATTATTTGCCCTTATCAACCCCCTAATACCAAGGTTCAGGTAATTGCGGAGTATCATCAACCAGAGCAAATTTCTATTCTTGACTCAGAAATAGATATATCTTCTGAGCCGGCTTTTGCTCAAGCATTAGCGACTTTAGAGCCTGTGGTGATGGCAGTTTCATTTAATCACCAATCTCCACAGTCTCAATCTCTGGTTGTTGCGACTTGTTACAAAGACAAAGCTAATGGTTTAGCTGCTCTTAGTTTTGTTGATGAATGCCATCCACTAACACAAGCAGAATTAGAATTAGCCAAGGAAGTGGCAGATCAGTTAGGAACAGCGATCGCTCATGCTACCTTATATCAAGAACTAGAAGAATCCCGACAAAAAGCTCATGAATTATCTTTGCATCTGTTAAATATCCTCAATGATATTTTGGACTTTGCTAAAATTGAAGCAGGTAAAATGGAATTAGACTGTTCACCAGTCAATCTCAAAGAATTATTTGATGACGTTGAAGGCTTTACCCGTCAGCAAGCGGAGGTGAAAAATATTAGTTTTCACATGGAAATGCCTGCAATTTCTGATGCAATTATTGTTCAAGGCAACTATAAGAGATTATTACAAGTAATGCTAAATTTAGTAGGTAATGCTATTAAATTTACCCATGAAGGTGGTATTACTATCAGTGCTGATTTAATACCGAAAAAACACCCTACAACAGTCAAAGTTCGCGTTGTTGACACAGGTATTGGTGTTTCCTTAGATAAGCAAGATAAGCTATTTCAATTATTTTCTCAAATTGATGGTTCTCGGACTCGTCACTATGGTGGTACAGGTTTAGGACTCACAATATCCCAAAAGCTCATAGAAGCAATGGGTGGTGAGGTACATTTTTATAGTCTAGGTGAGGGACTTGGTTCAACAGTGACTTTCACTGTGCCACTGTATCAACAACCATTGATGGTTTAGAAGAGGCAAGAGGCAAGAGGCAAGAGGCAGGAGGGAAGAGGCAAGAGGCGGGAGGCAAGAGGCGGGAGGCGGGAGGCAAGAGGCAAGAGGCAAGAGGCAGGAGGCAAGAGGCAAGAGGCAAGAGGCGGGAGGCAAGAGGCAGGAGGGAATTAATGGTTTTCGATAGAGTTTATTTCTTGTAGGGTTTGCCAACCGGCGTACCATTGGGAATTATCTTGTAATAATTTAGCATTTAACCAAAAGCGTACTTGAGGATCACAAGCTGCTACCATTTCCGCATATACCCATTTACCCTGATTTTTGCGGTTAACAACCTGAAAATGTCGCCAACCATCAACTTTTTTTTGTGCAGTCCATTTAGAACCCAGCAAGTAAGGAAATTTTTGTTTTTTAGTCATTTGTTCGTTGTCAATGGTTAAGAACTTGCTTATCTTCCCTGTTCCCTGTTCCCTGTTCCCTGTTCCCTGTTCCCTGTAAAGTTTTATATCAGATATTTTATAATTTAATAAATATTTACTAATCCAGGAACAATGGTAACAAAAAGGGAAGCGATCGCTCATAAAATTTCTTTATTGCCAATTTTACGCCTGAATCAGAACACCCGATTTACCTGATCCCCAAATCTCACCTTTATTTTCAACCGACCGTTGACAATGCTTTTCTGGCTGCACACACCGTAAATACCAGCAATATCGTCAAGGGTTACAAGAGTAAGCAAATATTATGGAATAAATAGATTTTTATATATGGATTTTTTTTGTCTTTTGAAACTATTTTTATAAAAACAAAAGATTAAAACTTTAAAAAATAGAATTTTTAGCCATTTAAGACTAATAAATGGCTTAATACTTTAGAAATAGAATATTTAATCACTTAAATAGCTGATATCAGCACCTTTCAGATTCTGGTCCCCTTTCCTTTCCAGAGAATTTGCACAATAATGACACTCAAGCACCTCACACATCCCCGAATCAATGTAGATACAGGCAAATGTTTGAGCTAAGAGTTTGTAAAGAAACTATAAGAGAGGTACAACAATGAAACTAGCAGTTTACGGAAAAGGTGGAATCGGCAAATCTACAACCAGTTGTAATATCTCTGTAGCTCTGGCTAAACGAGGTAAAAAGGTCTTACAAATTGGCTGTGATCCCAAACATGACAGCACCTTTACCCTGACTGGGTTTTTGATTCCCACCATTATTGATACCTTGCAAGAAAAAGATTATCACTACGAAGATGTTTGGCCAGAGGATGTAATTTACAAAGGTTATGGCGGTGTTGATTGCGTTGAAGCAGGTGGACCTCCAGCCGGTGCCGGTTGTGGTGGCTATGTAGTTGGGGAAACAGTCAAATTATTAAAAGAACTTAATGCTTTTGATGAATACGATGTAATTTTATTTGATGTCCTTGGTGACGTTGTTTGTGGTGGCTTTGCCGCACCGTTAAATTATGCAGATTATTGCCTAATTGTTACAGATAATGGTTTTGATGCTCTATTTGCAGCCAACCGGATTGCTGCTTCCGTTCGGGAAAAAGCTCGGACTCACCCCTTGCGTTTAGCGGGATTAATCGGTAATCGTACCTCCAAGCGGGATTTAATTGATAAATATATAGAAGCCGTGCCTATGCCTGTTTTAGAGGTATTACCTTTAATTGAAGATATCCGCGTTTCCCGCGTCAAAGGCAAAACTTTATTTGAAATGGCAGAGTCAGATCCTTCTCTAAGCTACGTTTGCGACTACTACCTGAATATTGCTGATCAAATTCTTGCTCAACCCGAAGGTGTCGTTCCCAACGACTCTCCTGATCGTGAACTTTTTTCTCTATTGTCAGATTTTTATCTCAATCCAGTAAAAGTTAAAGCCACAAATGCTGAAGAGGAATTAGACTTGATGATTGTATAAAACATTTTACCTCTCAGGATGGACTTATGGCTTTCTTTGATAGTTTTACCGATTCGATCAAACAAAAGTGGCTGCAATTCTTTCAAGCCAATCGTGAATGGATTACGCTCCAAATGACTGTTGAATCAGTTTATACCCCTGATGGCGGCAAGCGTCCGTCTTCTTACCTCATCCTGGGAGTCATCAATGCTCTAGAACCAAAATTAGCCCAGCTAATGTTCCCTTTTGCCAAACTGAATCCAGATGCGGATATTTTAATTGAAGTTCTGGATTTGCATTTTGACCCTGATATTGCCCTTGGTAATCGTCTCAGCCCCACAGTAGAACCAGAAATGTACTCTCGTCTGTCGGCTGTGGTGGCAGATATGCCTGAATCAGAATCTTTCTCAGTCACTGGGATCAATCTGAATAATTTGGGAAACGAGACGCAAGCCACTTGGGCTATAGATAGAGATCATGAAGGTTTTGGTGGTATTTCTTTATCCGATGAAGGTGTTTCCCATCACTCAGAAGCATCATCCAGATTAGAAGCAATGGGTGATTTTGGTCATACCTCCTTTAATCCGATGTCTTTAAGTGATGAAGACGCTTTTGGAGAGATACCTGATAATGCTTTTGGGGAAATGACCGAAAATGCTTTTAGTGGACTGAATCTATCTGAAGATAATTCTTTGGATGAACTAAATACATCTGAAGAAAATGGATTTGATAATGTAGTTTCAGACATCTGGGGTGATGAAACTTCGCTGCATAATGGTGACGACAATTTGGAAGAACTACCATCTGAAGTTTTTAATGAATCAGAAATGGCTCGTCTCTTCCCTAACAATTAATTGTTGAAAGCAGAATTTAGGTGACAGGTGACAGGTGACAGGTGACAGGGAAGAAAGTAGGGGGAAATGAATAACCCAATCATCAATCACCAATCACCAATCACCAACCATCTACTTTCCAAGTTAAAAAAAATTAAAGGGAGAATATTAATATGACTGTTGCTCAACAGCCTGAAGCTTTAAATTTTGAATGTGAAACCGGAAATTATCACACTTTTTGTCCTATTAGCTGTGTGGCTTGGTTATATCAGAAAATTGAAGATAGTTTCTTTTTGGTAATTGGCACGAAAACCTGCGGTTACTTCCTCCAAAATGCTATGGGGGTGATGATTTTTGCTGAACCTCGCTATGCTATGGCTGAGTTGGAAGAGGGGGATATTTCGGCACAGTTGAATGATTATGAAGAATTAAAACGTTTGTGTGAACAAATTAAACGCGATCGCAATCCTAGTGTAATTGTCTGGATTGGTACTTGCACAACCGAAATTATTAAAACCGATTTGGAAGGTTTAGCACCTAAGTTAGAAGCTGATTTAGGTATTCCCATTGTTGTCGCCCGTGCTAACGGACTCGACTACGCATTTACCCAAGGAGAAGACACTGTGTTAGCCGCTATGGCTCATCGTTGTCCTGAAAAGTCTCCAGTGTCGGAAACTGAAAAAGGCGAGCGTAACGCTATTCAGAAACTGATGAATTTCGGTAAGAAAAAAGAAGACATCGCTCAAGATGAATCTGAGTATGTAAATCATACACCTTTGGTGCTGTTTGGTTCTTTGCCTGACCCAGTTGTCACCCAATTAACCTTGGAACTGAAAAAACAAGGGATTAAAGTTTCTGGTTGGCTACCCGCAAAACGGTTTACAGAATTACCTGTAATTGAAGAAGGGTATTATGTCGCTGGTGTCAATCCTTTCCTCAGCCGCACTGCTACAACCTTAATGCGTCGTCGCAAGTGTAAACTCATTGGCGCACCATTCCCCATTGGTCCTGATGGTACTCGCGATTGGATTGAAAAAATCTGTTCTGTATTGGGAATTACTCCCCAGGGTTTAGATGAACGAGAAGCGCAGATTTGGGAAAACTTAGAAGAATACGTGCAATTAATTCGCGGTAAATCTGTGTTTTTCATGGGTGATAATTTATTAGAAATTTCCCTAGCGCGGTTCTTGGTGCGTTGTGGCATGACTGTTCAAGAAATCGGCATTCCTTACATGGATAAACGCTATCAAGCTGCTGAATTGGCTTTGTTAGAAAAAACTTGTCAGGAAATGGGTTCACCTTTACCAACAATTGTCGAAAAGCCCGATAATTACAATCAAGTTCAACGGATTTATGATTTAAAACCTGATTTGGTAATTACTGGTATGGCTCATGCTAATCCATTGGAAGCACGGGGTATTAATACTAAGTGGTCTGTGGAGTTTACTTTTGCTCAAATTCACGGTTTTGGCAATGCGCGTGATGTTTTGGAGTTGGTAACTCGTCCTTTAAGAAGGAATAATAATTTGAAGGATTTGGGTTGGGATAAGTTGGTAAGAGAAGAAGCGAAGATTTAGGTTTTTTCGGAAATATTTAGGGCGGGCTTTTTAGTCCGTCCTTTTTTTTGCACGCAGAGACGCAGAGGCGCGGAGAGGAATGTTAGAGTTGGTGGATTAGTTTTCAGTAAATATACTGTTCAAATTGTGCTTGTATTCAATTATTTTTGATTCTAAGAGTAATTTACCCATTAAATGGCTGTGAAAAAAGATCAACAACAGGATTCAGAGTTTGAATTTACCCATAATTCCGTGATATCAGGACAAGAAACAGAGGACACTTCTCAGATAACTGATAAATTAGAATCTACATCTGCTCAGGAGTCTGTGATATTAGAACAAAAAACTCTACAAAATCCACAAATAGGAGCAGATAATACAGCTACTTATGTCGCAAAAACTGACAGAATTAGAGCTATAAGTCAGTTTATCAAGTCAGTAAGTCCTTATTTGTGGGCTATTATAATTCTCGTTGTTATTATCCCACTACTAGGCAGAGGTTTCATAGCAAATTCCTATCAAAAAGGTGTAGTGACTTCAGGTAACAGTAAATCTTCGGTAGTAGTTATTCATAAACAATCTGATTGGAACAAAGTTGATGAGTCCATTGTAGCTGCTATCAAAAATGCAAATACTACTGCCGAAAATTTTGCGTCAACAAAATTAGATGATTGGGTTGATGAATTGATGATTAATGTTGATGGTAGTTTTTTAGATTGGTATTTTAATTACTTCAATCAGAAAAAGCTTGAATTCAGCGTCCCTTTTGTTTGGGCTTCTTCGGCTGTTACTCATTGGGTAGATAGCGATAAACCATCTCCAGATCAAGTAGTAGCAGAGAAAATGATTGAGGATTTTCAACTAGAATTTGCCAAGCGTGTACTCAAACCTAAAATTGCTCAATTTGCACTTGAGAGGATAACAAGTGATACCGTAAAGGTGTATGTCTCTCAATTAGAAAAAAATATTTCTAGCATTGAAAGTAGTTACAATATACCTCAAGGACAATGGGACAGTTATCTCAATGATATTGCCATCACAATTAATCAAAGTGAAGGGGTTGCTTCTAACCTAACACTTAAAACATTAGTAGGTGGCGGTAGCTACTTATTTGTTAAAGCAGCAATTCCTCTGGGAGTAAAGATTGGAAGTCAAATTGCTGCTAAGTTTGCGGGTAAAGCCGGCGCAAAAATAGCTGCAAAAACTGGTGGTGCTATCGCTGGTAAGATAGGCGCAGAACTTTTAGATCCTATTGTTGGTGTAGGTATTGTAATTTGGGATTTGTGGGATTACAATAACACGGTAAGTGTTAATAGACCAATTTTACGAAAATCAATTTTAGAGTATTTACATGAACTCAAGGCTTTACTACTTGATGAAAATCGTGCAAATGGAATCATGGCATCAATTAATGAGTTACAAGATGGGATTTTAAAGTCAGTGCAATCAGCTAATCATCCTGTTTAATTGATTATATGTCTGTGTTGGGTTTTGCTACAGGGGAAACGCATCTTATCAATAAGGGTGATTCAATCTCAATAATGACCAAAATATTCGCATTAACGACCACTTATTGACAATACTTTAGTCCATCACTATGATCCTGAAAAAATCAATCAAACGATAAATAGGGATTTATTGGTTTATACATTAAAATGGTATTTTGTCAATAAGATTTAGATGCGTTTCCCCTGGGTTTTGCTATGACTTAACCCAACCCAATTTTTTATAAAAAACCTACAAAGAGTGTTAGCGAAGCTCTAAGAGGATGTTTTAAAAGTGGTATTCCGTAATTTTCGTCACATTGCTACCCCCCTTTCCCCTTGTAAAGGGGGGAAACAATAAAAATCCAGTTCCCTCCCCTTTACAAGGGGAGGGTTAGGGAGGGGTAAAAAATATTTGATACATCAACCATAACTTTTAAAACACCCTCTAAGTAGCGATCGCAATTTAGTTATATAATTAAGGATTAGGAACTGTAATTAATTAAATGAGTGGGATAGAGAAGGAACTAACTCTAGACACTAGACATATTGCCAAGCATCTCCCAGATACACCACAAATGCAAAGATTATTGCGGCGAGAAGGGTTTGTTCATGTTTTTAACGATGAAGCAACAATGCTCAGGGTAGCACAAGCCATAATAGAAAATGGCGAGTTCACGGGTATCATTCGTAATAATGAACGATATGGACTCTATTTTGCCAGCGCAATTGGCTATAGAATAGATATTAATGGCAGTCAAATTCCTCTGCATTATGGTGAAATAAAAGTCACTGGAGATAAATATCATGTCATTCCCCGCACCCGACCTAGCCAATAACTGGCAGTTTACAGAAATATGGGTTGACCCTACCTCTGTACCACCCTACATTTTGATGTTGCTTGGTGATGATAAAAATAATTATTGTATTTTAGATCCTACGGAAAAATACAAAATAGTTTTTGCTTGTTCCAGTTATGAAGAAGCAAAACTTTGGCTACTTGAGGATGAATATGAGCGTGTGGAAGGTCGAGTTTTAGCGGAACAGGTAGCTTAATTTATTTAGCAGGATGCTATATGAACCATCAACTATATGAACAAGATTTTAATCTGTGGCGAGAAACTCTCATTACACAGATCAAAGAAAAACATTTTAATGATATTGATTGGGAACATTTACTATTAGAACTGGATAATATCGGTAAATCGGAAAAACGGTCTTTCTTGAATAATTTAACAATTTTAATTGCTCACTTACTCAAGTTAACTGTTCAAGCTGATGCTCCTGAAATGATGAAAGGAAGTTGGTACAGTTCTATTACTGAACATCGGTTTAGAATTAAAAAAGATTTACAAGAAAATCCTTCTTTTAAGAATTATCTGCATGAAGTAATTTTTATAGCTTATGCTGATGCTAGAAAACTGGCAATTAAAGAAAGCAAAAATGCTAAGTTGGGAGTGAGAAAACCAGATGAATCAGAATATCCTCTTGATTTACCTTTTAGTTTAGAACAGTTACTAGATGAAGATTTTCATGGAGATATGTTATAATACTAAGTAATTGGACAAAAATATTTACAGTCATTACAGGGTAATGCTTTAATTCAGGTAAAACAGGCGATTTATGATTGTTTGAAAGCCAATAATTATGACCCAAAAACATTAAGTCATAATCGCCAAAGTCCTTATGTTTTAACTGAGGAAACGGGTATAAATTTAGCTTTGTTATTTCAGACGATTCAACCACTTTCTAAACCTGAAAGAATTGCTAATATTGCCCAAGGTATCAAAGCAATGAGTTATGAGGAATCCCATTACTGGTTTGCTAAGATTAGTAATGGGAAGCGTAGTCAAGCTTTAAAAGCGATTAGGGTATTATTAGGAGATTGAGGTTTGTTAACTGTTGACTGTGGTGTAAGTAGGTTGGCGTTGAAAATTGTCGTTATGGCAAGGCAAGAGGCAAGAGGCAAGAGTGAAGAGGGTTTGGGCGATTTTACGTTTCTTTACACAGTTTGGTTTTATTGTGTTCACCTACTTATCTCAAATTTGATGATGGAAAAGAAGGTATTGTTGATGTTAGTCAATTAATTGAATTTACTGGAGTTTTTCAACCTTTAAAAGATTTAGATTTTTTTAAACCTGTGAAAGTTAACCCTGAATGGGGAACAATTTATTGGGATAATGGTGCAGATTTAGATCCAGATGTGCTTTATTCTGTAATTACTGGTGAATCTATTTCTAGCTGGCGTTGCTGAACTGAAGTATGAAATTGAAAAATCAATGATTTCAAACTCTTACTCTCTGCGACTGGAGCGCCTCTGCGTGAGGTAAAATCATATTCTGAATCAGCAACGCCAGAAGGAATAATAAACATTAATTCTGCACCTTCTGGTTTTGGTTCATATAGCGAAATGTTTTTTAATATTTGCGTGGTGTGTTGGATAAATACCGCAAAAATATATCCTCTTGATTTACCTTTTACTTTAGAACAGTTATTAGATGAAGATTTTTATGGAGATATGTTATAATACTAAGTAATTGGACAAAAATATTTACAGTCATTGCGAGCGAAGGGAAGCAATCACAACTCTGGCGATTGCTTGATTTCATTTCGTTCCATATGGCTAACGCCACGCAACGCTTACGCAATGACATTGTGTAATTAATTCTGTCTCACTACCTATCATTCACACCAGGGCGAACCGGGAGTAACTTGAAGCTGTGAATTTAAGCACAATTAGGCTATATTTGTGCCGGACTATACTTATAATTAAATACACGATAAATAGATCCCGTCGAGGATCTAACTTGTAGAGTATCACTTTGCCTCAGAGATAAAGGTGCTGTTGACAGTTAGCTGTTGACAGTCAAAAACTAAGTTCAAACCATCAATATATTTATTTCTATGCTGCCTTCCATCTTCAAAACCTGTATTCCCAGAGACGAAATTTTAGCAGGGGAACTCTCCCCAGAATTATTCGCAGCTAAATTACGCTTAGTAGTTGAAGGCACAGCCCCCTACGTCTACCAAGATCCGACAGCCTTTTTTGCTAATACTTTTCCTACAGATGGGTTAAAAACCCTGATTTCTGAAGTATTTGGACGATTAGGAGGTGCTGCTATTGGTTCTCCTATCATTCGCTTAGAAACCAGCTTCGGGGGAGGGAAAACCCATGATGAAATCGCCTTGTGGCATATCGCCAAAAATGGGCGGGAAATCCCTGGATTAGAGCGTTTTGTTGATAATATTAATTTAATTCCAGAGCGTCCAATTCAAGCATCGGCGATCGCTTGCCAAGATTTAGATCCAGTTAACGGTGTTTACCATTCAGATACAGGCATTACCACCTATACCCTGTGGGGAGAAATAGCTTATCAAATCGGTGGTGTAGCAGGTTACAGCTTACTCAAAGGTTCTGATGAACAACGAGTTAGCCCCGGCACTGTAGTTTTAGAACGCATTACCCAAGGGCAACCCACAGTAATTATTCTCGATGAAATAGCCCGTTATCTCAGGGCAGCTAAAGCCACAGTAGTTATTAATAGCGACTTAGCAGAACAAGTTGTCGCCTTTTTATTCTCCCTCATGGACTTGGCAGCAGCTTCTAATAACTTAGTCTTTGTTTACACCCTCGCTTCCTCCACTGACAGTTTTGGGGCAGAAACCACAGAAATTCGGGAAACCATTTCAGCCACAGCTAGACAAGAACGGATTCTCAAACCCAGTACCGATGTAGAAATTTACAATATCGTTAAGCAACGGATGTTTAACAGCATTGAAGCCAACGCAGCCAGTGATGCCGCTAAGGAATATCTGCAAACTTATAAAGCCAGTCGGATTGACTTACCAGATGGTTGCAAAGATGCCCGGTATGCCGAAGGGATTGAACAGAGTTATCCCTTCCATCCTGAACTATTTAGCCTATTAACCAAAAAAATCGCCTCCATTCCCAACTTCCAACGCACCAGGGGCGCATTACGCCTATTTGCTGGAGTTATACGTTATCTATGGCAAAACGTTCACAGTTCACAGCCAACAGCCAACAGTCAACAATCCCCAAATTGGATACCCCTAATTCACACCCATCATATCCCTGTCGGCATTGAAGAAGAAATTACCAGTGATTTGACTTCTCGACTGGGGAGAGAATTAATGCGAATCCCCATCCAAGCAGACATTTATAACCCAGATGGTAGAGAAGCATATAGCCAATTACAAGACGCAGAATGGCAAGCAGCCGGCAAACCCCCCTTTTCTACCTGGGTAACTAGAACCATTTTCTTACATTCCATTAACCAAGGAATTGCCGCAGGTATTCGTCGTCCTGAATTAAACTTATCCCTACTGACACCAGGATTAGAAATTGGCTTTGTAGATACTGTTTTAGACAGACTTACAGCAGTAGCGTGGTATTTAGAAGATGATCCGATTACCTTTATTGCCAGATTTAAAGAAGAACCATCACTCAATAAAATCATTTCCGAAGAAAAAGCACAAATTGGCATTACTGAAGCCAAAGACGAATTAAGAAAACGCCGGGATACGATTTTCGCGGCTAAATTCTTTAAATTAGTTTCAGCACCAATAAGTCCCGCCGATGTAGATGATGTTGCTGATAGCATAGCTTTGTGCATTATTGATTTTGATGATGCTGATATCTCTTCTACCACAGATGGACCACCTGCCATGGTAGAACGCATTTTTAACAACACTGGAGAGTCTGGAAAATTCCGCACTTATAGAAATCGCCTGTTATTTCTGATTGCTAATAAGCAAGAATTACAACGTGCCATTGAGAATGTGCGAGAATATCAGGCTATGCAAAATATTCTTAATTCTCCTAATCGTTTGCAAGATTTATCAGAAAATCAACAAAAACAACTCAAAGATCGTAAAGGTAAATTTGAATTAAATATTAGAGTATCCATTACTAATACCTATCGGCATTTATTTTATCCTGCCAATGATCCGGTGAAAGCCCCCAAGGGTTTAATGCACTATACTTTACCTGCCCAAGAATCTAGTGATATTAAAGGTAATAATCAACAGGATATTATTTTAAAATCTCTCAAAGATTGTCAAAAAATCCGTCAAGATGAAGCACAATCTTATGCACCAGCATTCATATTGCAGAAAGTTTGGCCAGCAGGGATAAATCATTGGACAACGAAAGCATTAAAAGAAACTTTTTTAAAAGATTTGAGTTTAAATATTTTCCTAGATGGGGAAATATCTAAATTACGAGAGACAATTCGCACAGGAATTTTAAATGGTAGTTGGGATATGAAAATAGGAGAAAAGGTATTTATTAAAACTGATGATTTGAAAATAGGTTTACCTGATTCCATAGAATTTTCTGAAAGAATAGAATTGTATCGTCGGGGTATTCTGCAACCACCCAAACCACGAGAAATTGAACTGAATGCCCAAGTTATGCCTAGTACAGATAAGTTAAAACCTGTGCGGTTAAGGTGGAAAGCATCTGGGGCATTAACAATTAAATTGTATCAAGAAAACACGGAAATTAATGATAGGGTGTTTCGTCCTAGTGATGAATATGAAACTAGCATTACCCAAACTACAATTTTTAAACTAGTTGTTGACTATGGTAATGAAGAAATAGTTGAAAAAGAAACTAAAGCCTCCATAATTATTTATGGTACTGGTACTTATGGTACTGGTGGAACTTCTTCTCCTGGTGTGGCAGAACCAGGAAGTTTATTTGCCGTCAAACCAGAAACATTTAATGCTGAAGGTACACATAATAGTGTATTTACTCAATTAGCTGATTTTATCAAAGATAATCAAGCCGAAGGCATTGAATTGTTAGAAATTTCAGTAGCAGAAGTAATGGACTACCGCAAGTTATTAACTGCCTTTCCTTTGTTGATGAAATTACCCCTGCAAATTGACCAGACAGCAAGTATAACCTTGGGAGAGCAATTTATTCGTTTAGAGTACCAAGGACCATATAAAGGGTTTAATAGTTTTCAGAATACTCTTAATACCTTATTGGGTAGTAAAGATGTGAAAGCAGATGTATTCTTGAAGTTAGAATTTAAATTTTTGTCACCAATTCTGCCAGAGGGAACAGAAATAAGTAATATCAAAAGTACCTTAAACCGAAATCCGGTGGATAGGTTGAATTTAATGGCGAAAGTAACTTATTAAGTAGGTGAACACAATAAAACCAAACTGTGTAAAGAAATGTAAAATCGCCTAAACCCTCTTCACTCTTGCCTCTTGCCTTTTGCCTTGCCATAACGACAATTTTCAACGCCAACCTACTTAGTTGACTTTAAACTGATGTGCAGCTAAATTGTATACAGCTTTTTTCAGTGTTATGAGGTATACCATTAGCGGGCAAGATGCCCGCACTACAAGGGTTTTATGATTTCAATTTGTACCTGATTGTAACGAAATATGCTGTAATTGAGAAATCCTGAAATTAAAGTAGTGCAAGCATCTTGCTTGCATTCCTTATCCGAATTAAACACACAACAGCTTAACAGTCAACAGTCAACGGTTAACAGTCAACAAATATGCAAGAATTTCAGTTGCGTGTAGTTTCCACAGAGAATAATAACTTTGTAGTAGAATTATACCAGTGTGCTTATAAAAAGGCAGGAGAGAAAAAACGTCCTTCTGCCAAGCGAATTGGTAGATTAAAGGGTAATGCTTTAATTCAGGTAAAACAGGCGATTTATGATTGTTTAAAGGCCAATAATTATGATCCTAAAACGTTAAGTCATAATCGCCAAAGTCCTTATGTTTTGAGTGAGGAAACAGGGATAAATTTAGCTTTGTTATTTCAGACGGTACAACCACTTTCCAAGCCAGAACGTATTGCTAATATTGCCCAAGGTATCAAAGCAATGAGTTATGAGGAATCCCATTATTGGTTTGCTAAGATTAGTAATGGGAAACGGAGTCAGGCGTTAAAAGCGATTAGAGTATTATTGGGGGATTGAGGTTTGTTGGCTGTTGGCTGTGTTTTGATTTTAAATTTCTAATTCAACGGATTAGTTTTGGAGATTTGCCATGAAAGTTACCATCAAAGATAGTCAAACACTCAAAACAGTTCAGCCTGATATTATACAAACACATTTACAAGCTACAGGGTGGCAGGAAACAGGAAGAATTTATGATGATGCTGGGGCAATTTGGCGTTTGAAAAAAAACACCGCAGATGAATATGAAATTTTGTTACCTCTTCAACATAATTTAGGAGATTATGCTGAAAGAATTAGCGATATTTTAAAAACATTAGAGATAGTAGAGAATCGTGATCAATTGGATATTTTAAGCGAATTTATTACCAATTAAATTGATCTCTAACTTTTGACTTGATTCAACAAATATGGCATTTTATCGAAGGTAATAATAATGGCTTACAGTGATTTTAAATTAAGTGAAATTATTCAGAAATTTGAATTGACATTAAACGAAGTATCAGGATTATTTGGAGATGTTGCAGAGGAAGAATCTAGTGATTTACTAACAACAATCCTCAAGGAAAACGTTGATTTGGCCGTTTCAATTAATACAGAAAAAGCCCGTTCTGAGATGATAATTAGTCCAATTTTACTGGAAGTAAGAAGAAAGTTAAATAATGAAATCAGTTTATTTTCTGGAGTAGATTTTAATGTTGATAGTCAACAAGGTTTAAATGGTTTTTGTGACTTCTTAATTAGTCTTTCTAAAGAACAACTTTTTGTTCGCGCACCTATAATTACTTTGGTAGAAAGTAAAAATGAAAACTTGAAATCAGGTTTGGCTCAATGTATAGCTGAAATGTTAGCTGCTCAATTATTTAATGAACAAAAACAAAATGCAATTAAGATTGTTTATGGTGCTGTGACTATAGGTACTATTTGGCAGTTTTTGAAGTTAGAAGATAAAACCATTTCTATTGATTTAACTGAATATTATATCAAGGATGTGAAAAAGATTTTGGGAATTTTAATCAGTGCAATTAAGCAGGAATAATT
>NZ_VILC01000027.1:56191-59607 GCF_009712065.1 Aphanizomenon sp. UHCC 0183
TATGATAATTGATTAAATTCATGTAATATGATTAAGTAGGGTACAAGCATTAATAATTGTAACTTTCTTCCCGCAGTGGACGTAGATAAGCGCAGATAATTTTGTACTTCATTAGACTAGGAAATGCTATACAATAGAGGGAGAGTAAATGACAAAAAAATCCTGACAACTCACAGACAATTCATCAATAACAATCCTGAAAATCCTTAAATCCTAGAAATCCTGATTCAGACAATTAAATATTTACAACTCACAGACAATTCATCAATAACAATCCTGAAAATCCTTAAATCCTAGAAATCCTGATTCAGACAATTAAATCCTGACAACTCACAAACAATTCATCAATAACAATCCTATAAATCCTTAAATCTTGGATATCCTGATATGGCTTGCGCCACGCTTCGCTATCAGACAACATTGACAAACCACCCATTTCTATTACAATATATCAATTAATACCCACACATCTACACCCCCATGTCTAACCCTACCCCCAAACGTCCCCACTTATTCATAGAAGAAAGAATGCCTGTACAACTCCTCAACGAACAGGTTTACTATGAACATGGGGGAAATCCTTTTAAGGGGTTACATCGTTGGTATTCTCGCAAACCTTTGTCTTTTAGTCGTGCTAGTGTGTTGGCTTCTTTGTTACCCGCAGATGTGACAATGGAGGAATTTGAATATTTATTGGGGTTAGAACCAGGGAAGGAAGTTAAACTCTACAAAACTCCTCCTACTGCTGTGCGAATTAAGAAAGTGCATGATTATTGTGAGCAAATTTGGGGAACTCGCACACCTACTGTTTTAGATGCTTTTGCAGGTGGTGGAAGTATCCCTTTTGAAGCTGCGAGATATGGGTTAAATGTGCTGGCTTCTGATTTGAATCCTGTGGCTGTGGTGACGATGAAAGCAGCAATGGAATATCCTTTAAAGTTTGGACCAGATTTACAGCATGATATTGATAAATGGGTGAAGTGGGTAGGTGATGAAGCTGAAAAAAGGTTAGCTGAATTTTTCCCTTCTTTACCTGGAGAAACGGTACAAAATTATTTATGGGCGCATACTGTTGTTTGTCCAAGTTGTGAGTCTGTTGTTCCTTTAAGTCCTAATTGGTGGTTAGATAGATCCCCAGGTGCAACAAAAAAAGGACAATGGTGTGCAGTCAAGCCAATTCCTCAACCTGAAAATAAGCAAGTTGATTTTGAATTGATTAAAGGTAAAAAGGGAAAAGGGACAACTATTCAAATAAATGATGAAGAATATGATCCAAATACCACAACTACTATTAGTAGAGGTGTAGGTAGATGTCCTAATTGTGCAAATGTAATTGAAACTGAATATATTTATGATTCAGCAAGAAAAAATAAAATTAATTGTCAGTTGTATGCAGTTGCTTACAAACAAGGTAAAGGTAGTTTAGAATTTAGAATCCCTCAAAATATTGACAACAGAGGGTTTAAATTAGCAGAAGAAAAAATTACCGCATTGTTCAATAATGATAATTTTGTTAATTTCATACCTACAGAAGAAATTCCTCCAGGAGAAAAAACAGAACAAAACTATATTAGAACTTATGCAAAAACTTGGGCAGGAATGTTTAATCCCCGTCAACTTTTAACGCTGGTAACGTATTTAGAAATTATTAATGAAGCAAAAATAATTATTCAAGCTGAGTATGAGTTAGAAAAATCAGAAGCAATCATAACCTACTTAGCTTTAGTTTTTGATAGATGTGTTGATAAAAACTCTCGTTTGACAAACTATAATGCACCTTATAAAAAAATTGAGAGAGCAAGTTTTACTCACTCTCTCAATCTCATGTGGAATTATCCTGAACTAAATGGTTCAACTTTTGGATGGCTATTCTGTGCTGAATCGGTTTCAGAAGATTATACTAATCTATGCTCTTTATTTGGAACTAAAGCAGGTTCAAAAGGTATTCCAGGAATTGAACAAGACAATTCAAAATCAATTCAAATAGATTTAGCTTCAGCAGATAATTTAACACATATTCCTGATAACTCAGTGGATGCAGTTATTACAGATCCACCATATTACGCCACAATTCAATATGCAGAATTATCTGATTTTTTCTACGTCTGGCTAAAACGTAACCTTGGCGATATCTTCCCCGAATTATTCTACTTAGAACTCACCGACAAAGAACGAGAAGCCGTCGCCAACCCTTCCCGCTTCCGTAACATGGGAATATCCCCAGAAGAACTAGCCAACCAAGACTACGAAGCCAAAATGGCCATGGCCTTCGCCGAATACCACCGCGTATTACGGGACGACGGCGTAATGACAGTCCAATTCAACCATAAAGACTCCGGTGCATGGGATGTCCTAGCCAAGTCCCTGATAGACGCAGGCTTTGAAATCACCGCTTCCTGGGCTGTCAGCACCGAAAACCCCCAAAACCTCCACCAGGCACAGAAAAACGCCGTATCCAGCACCGTGCTTTTAGTCTGTCGCAAACGTCAACCCAACGCCGAACAAGCATGGTGGGATGATGTCCGCATCGAAGTACGTAATATCGTGTTTGAGAAAGCCCCAGAAATCGAAAAATCCTTAACAGCAGATAGCCGTCCCGCCGCTGACAGAGTAGCAGACCCCCGCCGTCGCATCAAACCCCCAGGTATTGATCTCTGCTTAACTGCCTTTGGTAGTGCTTTAAGCGTATTTACCCGCTACAGTTCCATTCTCGACAGTGCTGGCAACCCAGTAGAACCCAAAGCCGCCTTTGAAGAAGTGCGTCAAACCATCGTCGCATACCGACTAGAAAAGCTATTAGCAGGTAAAGACTTTAACGGCATAGACCCCCTCACTCAATGGTATATCCTCGCTTGGGATACCTTTGAAGCGCGGGAATTTCCCTTTGATGAAGCCCGACAATTAGCTTTAGCAGTGGGAGGTTTTGATGTTTCCGACTTAGTTAAAACCCATAAATTACTAGATTCTGGTAGTGGCTTTTGTAAGTTACTCACCCCAGAACAACGGTTAAAAAAACGCGCCTTTTCTACTATTGATACAGAATTTTCTGGCAGATATTTAGTAGATGGACTTCACGCCATTATTGCCATTTACCAAGCGGAAGAAAATACAGAACCAGTGCGGAGATTTCTGAAAAATACAGGATTAGTTAGCAATGATTCCTTTATGCGGACATTTGAAGTAGCGTTAAAAGTAATTCCCCACATCAAAGATGAAAAGAAACGTATTTTGGAAGAGAAAGTATTATTAGATTTGTGGTTAGCAATGGATGAAATAAAAGCCAAAGTTTCCTATCAACAAACTGAGATACAATTAGATAATGAGGGGGGACAAATGAATTTATTTTGATAACGGTTGACGGTTGACTGTTAACCGGTGGTGGTATAATTAATTTAATTTTGTCTGAATCAGGATTT
>NZ_VILC01000027.1:59862-76539 GCF_009712065.1 Aphanizomenon sp. UHCC 0183
TAAAATGTTATCAACTCACAGACAATTCATAAATAACAATCCTGAAAATCCTCAAATCCTGGTTATCCTGATTCAGACAATTAAATATTGACAACTCACAGATAATTAAACAGTCAACTAATAACTATTAATCAGAGGAAATTGAAAATGAAAGTAAGAGGCATAAAACGGGGACAGAATATAGAAATATTAGAACAACTTAACAATATTCCAGATGGAACAGAAATCATAGTAGACTTAGAAATAATAGACTTAAAATTTATTGAAAATCAAATCAGAAAACCAAAACAACCATTAACAGAACAGGAGAGACTAGCTAAACTAAATAAATTATTCGGTACTTGGAAAAATCAACCTGAACTAACCGAAATATTTGCAGAAATTGACAAAGAACGTTATGCTTATCAAGGTAGAATTATAAACTCAATTGATAATTAGGATAACGACTAAAGATTTTATAAATATTCCCAAGTTAAAATTAGATCACTGGTTAGAAAATTGAAAACTCTACGCGATACCCACTGGAAAATAAGCTACTCCAGCAATACCCACAATACCATTGCTGATTTCTATATTCCTGCCTTAGAATCTGCCATCCAATATGACAGAAAATCAGGCTTTTTTAGCAGTGCCATATTAAGTAAAGTAGCGCGGGGTTTAGGGGCAATGCTACACAACCAAGGCAAAATTCGGTTAATGATGGGATGCCAATTTAGTCCCCAAGACTTGCAAGCAATAGAACAAGGATACGCATTACGGGATGCTTTACTAACTCGTTTAGATGCCGACTTAACACCACCAGAAAACTTTGCCCAACTCAAACATTTAGAAATTCTTAGTTGGTTAATTCAAAATCAATATCTTGACATTAAAATAGCCATTCCTCTTCAAGAAAATGGACTTCCAGAAGATAGCATACAACAACTAGATCCTCAACATATATTTCATGAAAAAGTCGGCATCTTTACAGATAGCAACGGTGATAAATTAGCATTTAATGGTTCTAATAACGAATCTATTGCCGGTTGGGAGAAAAACGTCGAATCATTTCACGTTTATTGTTCCTGGGAAGGAGGAAGAGAATTAGATAGAGTAGAAGAAGAAGTTTCCAGATTTGAACAACTGTGGTATAACTTATCCCCCAATGTCCGTGTATTTGAAATTCCCGAAGCAGTGCAACAAAAACTGTTAAATTATGCCCCAACCTCTAAACCTACCTGGAATCCTCAAATTGAATTTGATTCTCGGCCAATAAAAAATGCTGACAGTTCACCGTTAACAGTTGACGGTTCACAGTTCACAGATAACCGAAAAAATACAGCCAACAGTCAACAATTAACAGCCATCAACGAAGAAGAAAAACAAGCATTTTACCAACTAGCGAATATTCATCAACATCCTGGATGTTTAGACTTTTGTTTAAAATCAATTCCCATAAAACCCTGGCCACACCAAATTAAAATATTGCGTCGGGTAGCAGAAACCTTTCCCAAAAGTTTTCTTATTGCTGACGAAGTTGGATTAGGTAAAACCATTGAAACAGGATTAATTTTACGTTATCTCTTGTTAGCTAAAAAAGCCAAACGGGTACTCATCCTTTCCCCTGCAAGTGTCCAACCCCAATGGCAAGAAGAATTAAGAGAAAAATTCAATTTACATTTTTGGAGTTACAATCAAAATTTGTTCACAGTTCACAGTTCACTATTAACTGAACAATACCGTCAACATTCCACAGTCAACAATCAACAGTTAATAAATCCCTGGAATAGCCAAGATTTAATTCTCGCTTCTTCCCATTTAGTGCGGAGAAAAGAAAGAATGCAGGAATTACTAGCAGCAGAACCTTGGGATTTAGTCATATTAGATGAAGCACACCACGCAAGAAGAAAAAGTCCTCAAAATCGCAAAGAAACACCCAATCGGTTATTAGAATTAATGCAGCAATTAAAGGATAAAACTCAAGCCTTAATTCTGCTTTCTGCTACTCCCATGCAAATTGATGCTATAGAAGTTTTTGATTTATTAAATTTACTAGGAATGCAAGGACATTGGAGTTATGGAGATAACTTCTGTAATTATTTTGAATCATTACCAAGTAGTGTAAAACCAGAAATCCTGAACTTTTGGCAAGTCATGTCTAATGACTATTTTCAACAAGGAGGAAAACCTTGTTCTCGGTTACAGCAATTTTTAAACCAACAAGATAGAAATATTGCTTATAAAATGCAGGATTTATGGGAACGAGGTAGGAAAATCTCTAATCATAAACAATTATTAGCAGATGAAAATTTTATTAATACTTCCCGACAATATTTAACAGTTAATACCCCTTTAAAAGATTTGATGTTTCGTCATACCCGCGATACATTGAGACAATATTATCAACGCGGATTATTAGCCCAAGATATTCCTAGTAGAATTGTGCAAGATAATGCCATTAGTTTAGAAATTAACCGTGAAGTTCCGCTTTACCAAGCTGTTAGTAATTATGTTCGTCATTTTTACAGACTAGCACAAAAAGATCAGCGTACCTGTCGCGGTTTTTTGATGACTTTGTACAGGAAACGTTTAACCAGTTCATTCTATGCTATCAAAGCATCTTTACAACGGGGTTTAGATTGTTTATTAACTAAACAAGGCAGTTTTATCACAGAAGATGATTATGCCGATATTGATGAAGCTAATGATGCAGTAATTTCGGGAATGGAATCTTTCTTTGAAGAAGTAGACCCCCAGGAAATTCAATATTTAGAAGATTTATTACAGCAATTTGAAAATACAGGAGAAGATAGCAAACTTTCCCATTTTATTCAGATTTTACGTCAAGAATTAAGCCAAAGAGAAAGTGCTATTGTCTTTACCCAATACACAGATACAATGGACTATTTACGAGATGCTTTAAAAGAATTATATGGCAGTCAAGTGGCTTGTTATTCTGGACGTGGAGGGGAATTATTAAAAGTTAATACTCAACATTCAACAGGGAACAGTGAACCTACTTGGTGTATTGTTCCCAAAGAAGAAATTAAACGCAAATTTCGCCAGGATGAAATTAAAATTCTGCTTTGTACGGAATCTGCGTCAGAAGGGTTAAACTTGCAAAATTGTGGGGTATTAATCAATTATGATATGCCTTGGAATCCCATGCGAGTAGAACAACGGATAGGCAGAATTGATAGAATTGGACAAAGGTATGAAACTGTCCGCATTCACAATTTTTATTATGATGGCACTGTAGAAGCAAAAGTTTATAGAAAATTGCGCGATCGCATTAACGCCTTTGCTACAGTTGTTGGTAATCTCCAACCCATTTTAGCTAAAGTTCCCACATTCATTGAACAAGCTGCGATGAGTGCAGATCCAGAAGAAGAGGATGTGTTGATGTCTGAGTTTGACTCGGTATTAGACGCACCTCTACGTCCAGGAATTGAAGCAATGGTAACAATGGATTTGGATGCTGATTTAGCGGAAATTCAAAAGCCTATTCCACCTACTCCTTTTACACCAGAAAGCATTGAACATTTATTTACCACATCAACAATTTTAAAATCTGCTGGGGTGATTTTTCAGCCAAAAGACGAAAAAACGTGGCTACTTACCTATAAAAACCGGGAATACATGATTACTTTTTACCCAGATATGTTTGATGAAATACCTTCTCTGAGATTAATGAATTTTGGAGAACCTTTGTTTGCGGAGTTTTTGCAGATGACACAAAACTTATAGATTTATCTGAAGAATAAACCCAATTTCCAGTTTTATCACCTTAAGCAGCTCATTTTTTGGGTTTTAAGGCAATATTTCTGGAAATACCTCAGCTATTATATTACCTTGCTTAACACACCCTACGTAACCGCAAATGTAGAGAATTAAGAAGAGTTGCATCCTCTATAAATCATTGGGTTGATAATATAAAAGTCAGAACTAATTGACGAGAATTTCTACTTCTTATGTCGTTTTTTAACACAGAAGGTAGGGAGGGTTCTTTCAGTTTTTCGTAGAAATTAAAGGGGGTATCTGTTATGAAAGAATACATGAGTATTTTAGAGGGATTAGTTGACCAGTTGACACTAGCGGCAATTTTAGAGATGCTAGAGCGAATATGCCATAAAAAAGCGGAAAATCTGAGAACTCACTGGAATGATGAAGAATCTGCAAAACTGTGGGATAAAGCAGCTAGACAGATAGAAAATATCAATGTTGATATTTAAATGTTACGAAAAAAAGTTACTCACAGTTGATGGTTATTTTCAGTTAATGGAAATAACCAACTTTTAATTCTGTGGATAGATAATTACCCCAAAAAGCCAGCGAGTAGTAGTGGTAATAGTATCAAAGCAGACCCAATTAGAACCAGGGTGGCTGGATCAATTTTAATGTGGTTCTTTTGTGGATTACGCATTTAGTGAAGTTCTGAAAAATAGTTATTTTAACACAATCTGAATTCAATAATTATCTGAGCAAAACTAATTTAAAATTTTGAGAACAAACAAAAATATCTGTATTCTTGGTTTGTTCCCTACCCCAAATATAGCATTTATTTTATTTACAATCATTCATGCGAATAAATATCTTGTGATAACAGCCTACTGCTTGTCCAAACCAAAGCCTATCTAAATTTCCCACACAGGCTTTTCCCAAAGACGTTCCTACAGGTTTGGGTAAATATCCTATGGGGGTATCTGTGGATAATTGGAAATGAGATTCTATATGGGTTATATTTTCTGGATTCCATCCTACTTTTTGACGAAATTTCTGATCTATTTTATAATTAAAATTGATTTGACCATTATTTTCTTGTTTCCAGATTTTAGTTTGGACACTAAAACCAAATCTATTTTCACTAGCATTTAACCACAAATTGTCTATATTCTGTAAAGCTTCACAAGGAAAAGTTTCAATAGCTCTGGTACTTAACCAATTATTATTTTCTCTATTAGTGATTTTCAACATTACTGATTGTGTTTCTTTCGCAGCATCTTCCCAATTTTTAGCTTGTAAATATTGACTCAATTGAGTATAATTATCTTGTCTATGCTGAGGATGCCAATAAATCCAATTTTGAATTTGATAGGATGAAAAAAAAGATAAAAATGGAATTAAGCATATTATAATTAATATCAAATATCTAGTTGTATAAGCAATAAATTGATGAATTTTTTGGTAATAGCGTTGTTCGTTTGTTAATATAGCCAGCAAATGGGAAATTTTTTTCATATCCTCATCTACAAATAGATATATGAGGAAAAATGGTAAACACAAAAATACCAAAGTGAGGATAAAATTCCCAACGGGATTATTAATAATTTCTGGTGTGAGAATAATTAGAGGTATTGTAAAATATACTAACGTCCATACAAAAAAAAGCTTGCAAATTAAAACAAGCAACTTCAACAAAAATTTATTAACTATCAAATATTTGATCATACTCTATATATTTTATGATTTACCTGCATCCGCTTTCAGATTTTATCTCATCTAATTTGATCATTACTTCGGCACAGCCTAACTATTACTATGAAGGAAAATGTCCCCAAACAGGGGAAATACTCAGATTACCCCGTACCCCTTTAGCGGAAGCTATAGCTAATAATCTGATGCAACAACTTAAGCAAAATCATCTTTATTCCCAGGAGGGAAAAATGTATGGTATTTTGTTGGTTGAATTACCCAATGGTGAACAAAGAGTTATTAAAGCATTTTCCGGTTTATTAAATGGTAATAGTATGCTTAAAGGTTGGGTTTCACCAATTCCTGGTAGGGAAGAAGTGGTTTTATTAGAAACTCAGACTTTAGCCAAGTTAGAAGCCATTAAACAAGAAATTATTAGCCTTGAAAAACTTTCAGAAAGAGAAGAATATAAAACTCTATCTGCTGAATATACTCAACAGTTACAGGCTCTTAGTTTACACCATTATCGTAGCAAACTACAACGACAGACACAACGTCAAGAATTTTGGCAAACTCTCACGGATGAATCTCTGAAAATTGCGCTGGAACAATTGGAAACAGAAAGTCGTCTACAAGGAATTGAACGTCGCAATCTTAAACGTCGTCAAAATGAAATTTTACAACCTTTACAGAAAATTATAACATCAGCAGATCAGAAAATTGCCGTACTAAAACAACAGCGTAAACAACTATCCCGACATTTACAAACAGAAATGCACGCTGCTTATAGCTTAACTAATTTTCAAGGACAATCTTTATCTCTACAGCAATTATTACCAACAGGAACACCAACTGGAACAGGAGAATGTTGCGCTCCTAAATTATTACATTATGCAGCTACTCATCAACTAAAACCTTTAGCAATGGCTGAATTTTGGTGGGGTAATTCTACTGTAGAGGATAAAAGACAGGGAGAATTTTATGGCGCTTGTTTGGAAAGATGTCAGCCATTAATGGGATTTTTGCTATCAGGATTAAAGCCAAATCAAGTAGAAATAATTTATGAAGATGAATGGCTAATTGCTGTAAATAAATCATCAGGGCTATTATCTGTTCCTGGTCGTTATTTTCATAATCAAGATAGTGTAATTAGTCGTTTACGTTATTTATATAATCAAGAAATAATTGCGGGACATCGTTTAGATCAGGATACTTCGGGAATTCTATTAATTGCTAAAGATGCAGTTACTTATTCTCAAATAAGTAAACAATTCCAAAAAAGACAAGTATCTAAAGTTTATGAAGCTTTGCTTACAGGTTCTCTAGCTATTAATGAAGGTGAAATTAATTTACCTTTGTGGGGAAATCCTGACAATCGCCCTTATCAAGAAGTGCATTTAGCACAGGGTAAACCTAGTTTAACTCGCTTCCGCGTGATGAATAGGGAAGGAAATTATACTCGTGTGGAATTTGTACCCATTACCGGACGTACCCATCAATTACGGGTTCATGCTGCGGATAAGAGAGGACTGGGAATGAGTATTTTGGGGGATAAACTCTATGGTTATCATCAGAATATTAGGAGATTATATCTGCACGCAAGGGAGTTGAGGTTTCAGCATCCTCATGTAGATAAAATTCTGCATTTACAAGTAAAAACACCGTTTTAATTAGGAAATATAATTTGTCAAAAGATATTGACAAATACTTTAGACTTATTTTATTATTTTAATATAACAAACGTTCGATATAAAAACAGATAGCCCCCATAGTGAGGAACAAGCCATGTTATGCCGAAAATTGTTAATCACGAACAATACCGGAAAGAATTACTCGGTAAATGTTTTGATTTGTTCGCTACAAAAGGCTATTCAGCTATTACTATGCGGCAGATTTCTGCGAGTTTAAAGGTTTCCACAGGTACGCTATATCATTATTTTCCCAACAAACAAGCTTTGTTTGAGCAATTGGTGGAAGAAATTAGTCAGCAGGATATCATTACAGCTTTAACAGAATTTGGAGGAAAAAATAACTTATTAGAATTGATGGCAGCTTTGGGTCAATACCTTGTTAAGAATCAGGATTATTTAATTAAATGGACTTATGTATGGGTTGATTTTTGTCAACATCAAGACTCAAAAATAATGCTAACTAATAGCACTGTTTTTAAGCGTGCAAATCAACGATGTCAGCAAGTAGCCTGTGATTTATTAGGTGTTAGAGATGTAGTGTTAGCATCTTTTGTTTTAAGTTTTGTGAATGGTGTTGTTTTAGAGAAATTATGGGGTAATGAGAACATTGATTTCCCTGAACAGTGTAAGCTGTTAGGAGAAATGATTACAGCATATTTACAGCAAAAAGTCCAGGTTGAAATTAAATAATTAACTGGCAGTAAATAAGTAATTGGACAAAAATATTTACAGTCATTGCGAGCGAAGGGAAGCAATCACAACCCTTGGAATTGCTTCATTTCACTTCGTTCCATATGGCTAACGCCACGCAACGCTTACGCAATGACGTTGTGTAATTAATTCTGTCTGACTACTTACCGATAAATTTATTTTGTGATGAGGTAGTGAAAATGAGTTACAAACTGTCGTTTAAATCCCCAAGTCCAGGTTTGATTGGTTTAATGCTTGCGGCTACTGCGATTCCATTAGGAATTGTTATTTATGGAGTTTCTCATTTCGGACAAATGGGTAAAACTTCTGTCACAGAATCAAAACCAATTGTCCCTATTCCGCAAATAGTGACTGCTTTAGGAAGACTAGAACCAGAAACAGAAGTGATTAAATTATCTGCACCTTTAGCATTAGATGGCGATCGCATTGTCGAAGTATTAGTTAAAGAAGGGGATAATGTTAAATTAGGACAAGTAATTGCTATCTTACAAACCCGTGATCTCTTAAAAAATGCTGTTATTCAAAGCACGAAACAAGTCGAAGTTGCTCAAGCTAAACTTGCACAAATTAAAGCTGGAGCTAAATTAGGAGAAATTCAAGAACAGTCGGCAATTGTTGAACGAATTAAAGCACAATATACAGGAGACAGACAAGCCCAAGAGGAAAATATTGCTCGCATATCAGCCCAATGGGAAGGTGATAGAATTGCCCAAACAGCAACTATTAATAAAGTAACCGCAGAACTTAAAAATGCAGAGTCAGAATATAAACGCTATGAAAAATTATTTTCTGAAGGAGCAATTTCTAGTTCTGTAATTGATAGTAAACGTTTAAATGTGGAAACGGCTAAACAGACATTAAGTGAGTCCCAAGCTATTCTCAACCGGATTAATACTACAGCTAATAAGCAATTAGCCGAAGCTAAAGTTGCCCTCAATCGCATTAATACTACTAGCAATAAACAAATTAGTGAAACTCAAGGTAAACTCAATAGTATTGCCGAAATTCGTCCCGTTGATGTGGCATTAGCGAGAACAGAAATTGAGAGTGCGATCGCTAATCTCAACCGGGCAAAAACTGAACTAGAAGCAGCTTATATTCGCGCCCCTATGACAGGACAAATTATCAAAATTCATACCCGCGTCGGTGAAAAAATTGATAAAGAAGGGATTGCTGACTTTGCCCAAACTAACAAAATGATGGCAGTAGCAGAAGTTTATCAAACCGATATTAGTAAAGTCAAATTAGGACAAAAAGCCATCATTACCAGTCAAGGATTTCCAGGAAAATTACAAGGTACAGTCCAGCAAATTGGCTTACAAGTCAACCGTCAAAATGTTTTTAGTGATCAACCAGGAGAAAATTTAGACAGTCGCATTGTCGAAGTAAAAATTCGCCTGACTCCTGAAGACAGTAAAAAAGTTTCTAGCTTAACTAACTTACAAGTACAAACAGCAATTAAATTGTAATTCTTTCCAATAAGAAGCTAAAAATAAAAGCAATGATTAATAAAATGTTTCGGAAAACGCCCCTAGCTTGGCGACAGTTAATGAAGGAAAAAACGCGGCTAGTGGTTGCAGTGGCGGGAATTACTTTCGCGGATATGTTGATATTTATTCAGATGGGTTTTGAAAGTGCATTATTTGATGCTGCTATTCAACCTCATCGTAATTTACAAGCAGATTTAGTATTAATAAATCCTCAATTTCAAACCCTATTTTCAGTCAAAAGCTTTTCTAGAGAAAGACTTTATCAAGCATTAAGTTATAACGGTGTAAAATCAGTTAGTTCTATTTACATTAGTACGGGACAATGGCGCAATCCTCAAACTAAAATGGATCGATCTATTTTAGTTTGGGGTGTAGATCCGGCTACACCTGGTTTAAAGTTTCCTGAACTTCAAGCCAAAAAAGATAATCTTAAACAATTGAATCAAGTTATATTTGATGAAGCCAGTCGTCCAGAATATGGAGAAATTGGCAAGATTTTCCGAGAAACTGGGAAATTTAACGCCGAATTAAGCGGAAAGAATGTCAGTGTTAAGGGTTTATTTCAAAATGGTGCTTCTTTTGCTGCGGATGGAAATGTAGTAGTTAGTGATTCTACTTTTTTACAATTATTTCCTACTCGCAAAGCTGATCAAATTGAAGTTGGATTAATTACTCTTCAACCCGGTGCTGATATTGAAAAAGTCAAAGCACAACTACAAATAGGACTAAATCCAGATCCTCAAAATCCCTTTGTTGAAGTTGGTACTCCCGAAACATTTGCCCAAAAAGAAAAAACTTATTGGGCGACGGGAACAGGGATTGGGTTTATTTTTAGTTTGGGTGTAATCGTCGGTTTTATTGTTGGTATTGTCATTGTTTATCAAGTTCTTTATTCCGACGTTTCTGATCACTTACCAGAATACGCTACTCTCAAAGCAATGGGTTACACTGATAATTATCTATTGCGAGTTTTATTACAAGAAGCATTGTTCTTAGCTGCATTGGGTTATTTACCTGCATTTTTCCTATCTTTTGGATTATATCAAGTCACCTTTGCCGCAACTCTTTTACCAATAGCTATGAAGGTAGATCGGGCAATTAATGTTTTTATCTTAACGGTAATTATGTGTACTGTTTCTGGCGCAATAGCGATGCGAAAACTCCGTTCTGCTGATCCGGCAGATATTTTTTAACCTAACAATTTTTATATCTCACGCCAAGGTAAGGAACTATGTCATTGGAAGTTACAACTATTCCTTCTGAAGTTATTTCTAGTTCAGAAACAGTTATTTCTGTTAGTAATCTCAATCATTATTTTGGTAAAGGCACGCTACAAAAACAAGTATTGTTTGACATTAATTTAGAGATTAATGCGGGTGAAATTGTTATTATGACTGGTCCTTCGGGTTCAGGTAAAACTACCCTATTATCATTAATGGGGGGTTTACGTTCTTCCCAAAATGGCAGTTTACAAATATTAGGACAGGAAATGTCCGGTGCAAAAAAAGCACAATTAACTAAATTGCGTCGCCAAATTGGTTATATTTTTCAAGCACATAATTTGATGAGTTTTTTAACAGCCAAAGAAAATGTGCGGATGTCTTTGGAGTTACATGAACATCATCTCAATGGCGATATTAATGCTAAAGCTACAGCAATGTTAGATCACGTCGGTTTAGGAGAACATATTAATTACTATCCAGAGAATTTATCCGGTGGACAAAAACAACGGGTAGCTATAGCCCGCGCTTTAGTCAGTCATCCCAAAATAGTCTTAGCAGATGAACCGACAGCTTCATTAGATAAACAATCGGGACGTGATGTGGTGGAATTAATGCAAATGTTAGCAAAAGAACAAAATTGCACCATCTTATTAGTCACCCATGATAACCGGATTCTGGATATAGCTGATCGGATTATTTACATGGAAGATGGACAATTAAAAAGTGATGGTGTAGATATGGGAGTTAAAGTAAATTAACACTTATTTATGATGAATAATAACACAACCTGAGTTCGGTGTTAGGAGTTCGGAGTTCGGAGTTTCTCCTTCGGAGACGCTACGCGAACGGAGTTATGATTTTTTCAACGAGATCATAAGGGTTTGAGACTCATGGCGAGTTTTCCAAAAATTATCTTATGTCGAACTCAGGTTAACACAACCTCCATTTCAATATTGAAGCAATAAATTCGCAAGAAATGAGAATTAATAACTTATCCAATTAATGGTAAAATTCTTTGCAATTCTCCACAAGCAGCTTTTAAAGAAGGTGGTGCATTCTCATCTAAATTACCTTGAGAACACTGGTTGACCAATGGCTCAATATAGGGTTTACACTCTGATTGCTTTTTAGATTTTGTATATTCTGTTTCTTCATCAATATTTTCACCCTGTAAATAATGTATCCAAGTTTCGATATTTCGTTTGGGAACAAAAACTGCTATAGCTTCATTAGGTTGACGACTTGCATGAGAATTTTCTACCAGTGCATTATCTAATTGCTTTAGTCTTTCTTCTACTGTTTTTTTATCTGCATCAATTAAAACAATGAGCATTCCCGAACGTTTATTTTTCTGTCTACGATACTCTACAACTTCTTTTGCATATTTTTCTCTGACAAACTGCTCACCTGCACCTTTAGGACAAATTTCAGTGCGGAAATTTCTATCTAAGGTAAAACCACGCTTTTGCAAAAAATGAATAGCAAAAACTTCTTGTTGTTTATCCTCACACAAAATTACAATCTGCACTCTCCGCTGGCTCATTATAACCATCCCCGCGCAATCAGTTCTGAAATCTTTAACCCTGAATCATCAGCTTCTTCATTACTGATTTTTCTTACTCGTGCAGGTGCATTACTTTGACGTTCAAACCAATAACCAATTGGTGACGCTAAAAGATAATTAATACATTCGGGATGATGTGAAATTAGTAAGGCTTGTAACTTTCCTTCATCACAAAAATCATATAGCTGTCTTAACCAAGGTTGAATTTCTGGAAGTGCTAAAAAGTTTTCTGGTTCATCAATACAAAGTGTATAATCTTCAGATTTCATGCAGTAAATTAGTGTATATAATATTATTAATGCTTTTTGACCATCTGATAATGCACCTAAATGATAATCAATAGTATTTTTATCTTCTGAATCTGATGTGAATTTTAATTTCAAACCAACATATTTTTCTCCTATTTGCTCAAACTTAAAACTAATAAAACCATCTAAAACTTCTTTTAAAATATTTATTAATTCAGCAACTTTCCCTTGATCTTGTGAAATGTATTTATACCAAGAAACGAAATTTTCAGCTTTAGAACCTAGATATTTTGTTTCTGCACCACCACTCTTGATTAAAATAGGAACAATTTGTACAATAATTATTTTCTCTATACGTTTTGTAAACCAAAATAGTTTTTTGTTGTCATTTCTTGGTAATAAAGAGGATAATATAGATTGAGATGAAAGAAATGAATATTTTGATGCTTCTGAATAATCATCTCGAAAAAGTTGTACATCGCCATTTTCATATTTTAGTAAAGGATGTCCATTGAACCATAATCTTTCATAGGCAATAGAGACTTGATCTCGATTAGCTTCAACTACAAGTTCATATTTATAGTTACCATCATTACCATCTATTTCTAACTCGAAACGTTGAATTGGTGAAGTTTGCCAGCAAGTAAAATCAAAATAATCAAAAATAGACTCTAATTTTGATTCACCTAATATAAAATTTTGAATTTTCCGCAAGGCTTCAAAAACAGTTGATTTACCTGAACCATTACCACCAAGAAATAAGTTAATTGGGTTAACATTAAGCTCAAAATTCACCAAACAGCGAAAATTATCAATATAAATACGCTTTAACATAAAACTTTTCCTCCTAATCAAACACTATAATACAATGCCAATTACTATAATCACATAAATCAAATTAATCATATAAATCACAGTCCAGTCCATAATATAGTACAATTGTCCTATACAGACAAAACATAATACTCAGTCTAGTCAAGTGTAAGATAGAAAAACAATGATTGCTACGGTACGCTATGCGAACAGTGTCATCATTGTTTTAACTAATTATGGTTGACTTTTCTCGTGAAGTGAAATTCACTGCGAGAAAAAGTATTAAAAATCAGGAGCAGACGATGAACAGTTGTATTTTGATGGCAGAAATTTACGATAATCCCCAACTGCGTCATACACCAGATGGGTTAGAAGTTACAGAAATGATCGTTCATGTAGCGGGAGCAAAACCAGATGATCCAACGCATCCTTTAAAAGTCGTAGGTTGGGGAAATTTAGCCAAAGAGATTCACCAAAGTTATCATCAGGGCGATCGCGTCATTATTGAAGGGCGCTTAGGCATGAATACAATTGATCGCCCCGAAGGATTTAAGGAAAAACGCGCAGAATTAACAGTCCAAAAGATTCACGCCATCGGACAAGGTGCTTATACCAGTTCACCAGCAGCAGCCACGAGAACCACACCAGCCTATGAAACCCCTGTAGCGCCACCAACCTACAGCCCTACTAATTCATCCGCCCCAATGCCCCAGGTAACAGCCCCTCAGCCGACATACCAACCCACCCCTGTGCAGTCTCCATCCCCTATAGGAGTTACGCCAGAACCCGATCCAGATGACATCCCGTTTTAGTCACCACCTTTGTAGAGGCGTTACATTGAACGTCTCTACATTCTTTTTTAACCTCCACTGACTTCACCCCATTCCCGAATTGCTGGAAATACCGATGAATAATCATCCTCTGGATAGGACATTTTCATAGTTGCGTGTAAGATTTGCCTTACACCCTCAATGCTGTTGAGATTCAAGCCCAAGGATTTCGCTTCCGAGATAAATAAATCTATTTCTTTGATCAGTTGTTTTGTCGGCAAGTTGGCGTTATTGTAATTGCCATCTAACATCCGCCGCAAATTTTGATCAAAAGTGGGAGCATAAAGTTTACTTTCCCGCAGAACTTGCATAAACAAATCAACATCAATGCCTTGCAACTGGATATATGCCAGACTCAGAGCAAAGCTAGTTGTGAGAGAAGCAATGAGTTGATTGAGTGCCAAGGTGAGGTTAGAGGCAGAACCCACAGCGCCTATATATACAGGATTTTCTCCAAAATGTTGGAGTAACTTTAAATGCCGTTGATACTGTTCTTCCTCTCCACCGACCATGACAATTAATTTGCCAGTTTTAGCTTCGGGAATACTACCCAGGACGGGAGCTTCTATATATTCACCCCCAGCCGCAACTACTGTATCTCTGATTTCTTGGCTTTCTAAGGGATTAATCGTCCCCATTTGAATGATGCTGCGTCCTGATAAAGTATGCCAAGAAGTATCGGTCAGAAGTACATGATAAATAGCTGCGGCGTTAGAAAGCATTAGCACTATACAGTCAGCAGCGCGGATTGCTTCGCGGGGTTTGGTGACAATTTGCGCCCCTGCTGTCCGTAATGGTTCTAATTTTTCTGGGGTGCGATTATAGGCAATTAGCTCTATGTCGGCGGCTAATAACCTTTGAGCCATCGGTAGTCCCATCAATCCAGTTCCCAGAAATGCCACCTTCATGTTTTACGTTCCTTTGTCAGTGGTCAGTTGTTAGTTGTCAGTTGTCAGTTGTCAGTGGTCAGTGGGTACGGATAATTGGAAGAATTTATTACCCATACCCAATTAATTTTGACTTTTGACTTTTAACTTTTGACTTCCGCGAAGCGGTACTAGCCTCCAGCGGCAAAAGTCACCATAATGATTATGGAAAGTAAAAGTCCGGGGGAAAGTAGAGTTACTAGCACTAACAGATCATGAGCAGTCATAATTATTCCTCTTTGCAGATTTTTGACTTTAATCATCACTGCTATGCTAGTGCAAACAAGGCTAATACAGGATTGTTAAAGAGATTTTTAAGCTTTCTCTTTGATCTCTACTCTGGTACGACTAATCCCTGGAGTGGTTGTGATGCTTCTTGTTCCGTTAGTCCCCGGCTTTGGACTAAAACGCCAAAATTGCCCAATCCCCCTGGGTTAATTAGTTGGTGTAATCCCTCCCGTTGTTGTAGCAACTGTGATATTGGTTGCTGTTGAGAGGAGAGTGCAGCTAACCTTTCACCTATTCCCAAGGACATTAAAAATAAACCTTGCTGCGTCCAACCAACTTGTTTGAGTCCGCACCGTTCACCCCAAGATGATAAGGCTGTAAAGTCAACATGGGCGGTGATATCTTGTTGCCCAATATTGATATAAGGATTATCATGATGACGATGCTGGTAGTAGCACTGGAGAGTTCCCTGCGATCGCCTGGGGTTATAATAACGATGAGCAGGGTAGCCATAATCAATTGTTAGCACATACCCCCGTTCCAAGCAGTCTGCCACTATACCCAACCAGTTCAAAGCTGCTAAATTAATTTCACTACGATAGCCATTTTCATAAGTATTTTGGCTTAAATCAATGCCTACTAACTTAAAATATTCTCCTAATTGTGGTGTTGATGGTTCTCCTATTACTTCAATAAATAGAGGATCACGGATGATCTGGATTTCACTGATTTCACGGTTTAATTCGGCAAGGGTGACGTAAATTTCCCGCAATTCTCCTGCTGCTAAAATAAATTGGTGGACTGGAAAAGCATCTACTAATTCATTGGAAAAGAAGCAGCCGTTAATAGATTTGGAGGGAATTTCTTCCAAGTTACACCAATCAACAGCAAAATCTTGTAACCGTTGTTGTTGTTCTTGTTTTAAACTTTGTGATTTTTCAACAATAATATATTTGACTGCGCCAAAAAAATCTGGGTACTCTTGCTGTATATAATTGAGAATATGGGATGCTAATATACCTTGTCCTGCCCCCATTTCTACCAAATCAAAATGTATAGGTTGATCTAAAATCTCCCACATTTGGTAAAATTGCTTTGCTAGTAATTCCCCAAAGTCAGCGCCTAAACTGGCAGATGTGAAAAAATCACTACCGCGAAAGCCGATTTTGATGGCATCACTAGAATAATAGCCATGTTCTGGGTGATATAACACCATATCCATGTATTGGGCAAAAGTAATTCTTTTTTGAGGGCTGGTGATGATACGATGGGCTATGGCTTGACACAGTGGGGAATGGGAATCCATAAAATTCAATGTATATTTCCTAATATTTTCGCACTCCTAACGCACCTTTGCTAATCTTCCTAATAATGTGGCTGGAAGTAAAGGATATTTAGGTAATTTGGGGATAAGAAAATCAGGTAAATCAGTATTAAAAGTTGCATTTGTCTGAATCAGGATGTCCAGGATTTGAGGATTTACAGGATGTTTTTGAATGATGGTTTGTAGAGATGTTGGGGATTTTTAGGATGTTTTTTGACGATTTTCCTTAAATGATTAT
>NZ_VILC01000027.1:76878-101822 GCF_009712065.1 Aphanizomenon sp. UHCC 0183
TTTAATCCTGATTGTAATATGATGAAATACCAAATAATTGGTAATTGATAATTATAAATTATCAATTACCAATTTAATTACTTCTTGGATATTCCCAATTTTCTAAACTAGGGCTTTTTCCAAAATCAATTTAGAACGCTTCATTTTTTCAGAAATAGCCACAGGATAATCACCAGTAAAACAAGCCGAACAAAAACTATTAGTATCTTCTCTGGTTGTTTCTAGCATTCCTTCCCAACTCAAATAAGCTAAACTGTCAACTTGTAATTGCTTGGCTATTTCTTCGACTGACTTCGTAGCAGCAATTAATTGATCTTGGGTATCAGTATCAATACCATAGAAACAAGGATGAGTTACAGGAGGAGAAGAAATTCTCATGTGGACTTCGGCTACACCAGCATCACGCAAGGCTTGAACGAGTTTGCGGCTAGTAGTTCCCCGGACAATGGAATCATCAATAATTACAACTCGCTTACCGAATAAGACATCTTTAAGGGGATTAAGTTTCATTTTAATCCCTGATTCTCGCATGGCTTGGGTAGGTTGAATAAAGGTGCGACCAACGTAGCGATTTTTAATCAATCCTTCACCGTAAGCTATACCAGAAGCTTGGGAAAAGCCAATGGCGGCAGGGATACCAGAATCAGGGACACCGAAGACCAAATCAGCTTCTACGGGGGCTTCTGCCGCCATTTTCCGTCCTAACCGCATTCGATAACTGTATAGGGTTTCGTTGTGCATGAGGCTATCAGGACGGGCAAAGTAGATCATTTCAAAGATGCAAAGTTTGCGTTCTGATTGTTGATGCCATTGAAATGATTCTAAACCAGTTTCAGTGATCCAAACCAATTCTCCAGGGGCAACATCACGCAGATATTCCGCACCGATAATATCTAAACCGCAGGTTTCGGAAGCGAGAACGTAGCGGACAGGATCACTATCTAATGTGCCAATTACCAAGGGACGAATCCCGTTAGGATCACGGACTCCCATCACACCTACGGGTGTAGCAACAGTCAGGCTAAATGCTCCATCGCACCGATGAAAGGCACTGGTAGCTCCTGTTACCCAATCTGCACCAGCGTTGACTTCTTGAGCGATCGCATAAGCAATCATTTCTGAGTCGGTTGTCGTTATTAAGTTAAACTTATCTTTGAGTAACTCTTCTCTCAATTTTACGGTATTGACTAAATTACCATTATGTGCAAGTGCCAATAAACCCAACCGAGTTTCTACTACAGCAGGTTGGGCGTTAACTTTGCGACTAGAACCGGTAGTGGAATAGCGATTATGACCAACTGCCAAATTTCCGGGTAATTGATCTAAGATGGTTTCATTAAAGACTTGAGACACCAAACCCATATCTTTGTGCTGGTGGACACGCGTACCCTCAAAGGTAGCAATCCCAGCAGATTCTTGACCCCGATGCTGAAGAGCATACAATCCAAAGTAGGTCAATTTAGCAACGTCTTGTTCTGGGGCATAAATGCCAAACACACCACAAGCTTCTTCTGGCTTGTCAGGGCGCTCTTCATGACTATTGATTGGGTTGTTAGCAATTTGGGGGTACTCATCCGAATTCATGGGAATCATGCTGGTATTGCTCCTGGTGGGGATGTTGTTCAAAAATCAAAAATCAAAAGTCAAAAGTCAAAAGTAAAGAAATCCTATCTGTCACCTTGCTTGAGGGAGAGTTAAAAACTTCTTAACAAATCTTTAACCATCCACTAAAACAGTACCGTAAATTGGTTAAGAATCAAGTATGAATTGTGAATTTTCGTATTCAAACCTTGATTTTTGCTGTTGATTAGGTATTGGTGTAGATAGCGAGACGTTTAGAGATTGCCTGAGAATAGCGATCGCTCATATCTTCGAGACTAACCTGGAGTAACTTCTGGTGATCTGTGGTTAAAATCTCTAAATTGCCGGAATTAGATACTGTTCCTAGCTTTTGCCAATTCTCTGGCAGATTTTTCTGTAAATAGGATTCCCATGCTTCTTGGTTTTCTTGACTCACAGAAACTAAAATCCTCGCCCCACCTTCACCAAATAGCACTTCATCAAAACGGGAATCGTGATTTGTAGAAATTGGGAAATTAATTTCCGCCCCCAAATTTCCCGACAGACAAGATTCCGCGATCGCTACAGCTAAACCACCTTCAGCCGAATCATGGGCAGAATTTACCCAACCAGCGCGAATACCATCACGACAAGCCTTTTGCACCAGCCGTTCTAAATCAAAATCAATTCTAGGCGGCTTACCAGCGATCGTATGATGAATAGTTGCCAAATATTCAGAAGCTCCTAATCCCATTCTAGACTCTATAGCCCCCCTTTCTAAATTCGATTCTATAGCCCCCCTTTGCAAGGGGGGTTGGGGGGGTAAAGATTGAATTGGAACACCAAGCAAGTAAATTACATCCCCGACATTTTGCCAACCTTGTCCGCAAATTTTCGTTAAATCAGGAATCAAGCCCACCATACCCACAACCGGAGTCGGGTAAATTGGTTGGGGATTACCTTCCGCATCGAAAGTTTCATTGTAGAGAGAAACATTCCCCCCAGTTACCGGCGTTCCCAACTCACGACAACCTTCACTCAAACCCCGACAAGCGGATGCTAATTGCCAATAACCAATGGGTTTTTCTGGACTACCAAAATTGAGGTTATCCGTCACAGCAATGGGTTCAGCACCCACACAACTAAGATTCCGGGCAGCTTCCGCCACTACTGCCTTTGCCCCTTCATAAGGATCAAGATAGACATAACGAGAATTACAATCTACCGTAGCCGCAACACCGGATTTTAGATTTTGGATTTTGGATTTTGGATTTTGGGGTGTTTCTAAGGGACGGATACGAATCACAGCCGCATCAGCGCCACCGGGTAACAATACGGTATTATTCTGAACTTGATGGTCATATTGGCGATAAACCCAGCTTTTAGAAGCAATGGAAGGAGTATCTAGCAAAGTCAATAAAATCTGATTCCAAGTTTGCAGACTTCCCGCAATTTCAATTCCCGCAGCATTGCAAATAGGTAAATCATCACTTGTCCATTGCCATGCTTTTTGTGCATATTCTGGGGGTTCTGTCAATAATTCTCTTTCATACAAAGGCGTATTTTCCGCCAAAGCATCAGCCGGGATTTCCGCCGCAATTTTCCCCTCAAACCAAATTCTGACAATGGGTTCTTCTATTACTGTCCCCGCAACCACCGCTTGCAGTCCCCAACGGTGGAAAATATCAATTAATTCCTGTTCTCGTCCTTTTTCGGCAACAAACAACATTCGTTCTTGAGATTCCGAAAGCAGGTATTCATAAGGAATCATTCCCGATTCCCGCACCGGAATTTTATCTAAATCGAAATCAATCCCCACACCACCTTTAGCCGCCATTTCCGAAGTTGAACAGGTGATACCCGCAGCCCCCATATCCTGTGCTGCCACTACAGCCCCAGTTTTAAATGCCTCTAAACAAGCTTCAATTAAGGACTTTTCGACAAATGGATCTCCCACTTGCACAGCGGGACGGTTATCCATTGATTCATCAGTTAATTCCGCACTGGCAAAACTCGCGCCGCCCATACCATCCCGTCCGGTGGTTGAACCTACATACAGCACAGGATTTCCGAAGCCAGAAGCCCCTGATTTGACAATTTCCGCCGTTTCCATCAATCCCAGTGCCATGACGTTGACCAGGGGATTGACCGAGTAGGCGGGGTCAAAATAGACTTCACCACCAACGGTGGGAACCCCGACGCAGTTATGAGTAACAATCCCAGATGAAGTTACAAAAAGATGGGTGTGATCTACTTCCACATCGTAAACATCACATTCATCAACGGCTTGACATTCGATACTTTTAATTTTGACAACAGCCACATCTGCCGCAGACTGAGTAAAGCGGGGAAATGAATATTTACTGCCATTGTAACGATTCAGGGCAACTGCTAATTCTGCATTGCGCTGTTGACTAAAGACAGTTGCTAATTCTTTTAATCCCGCAAAATTACTAACTTCCAATTGCCATAATGGTTTGCGAATGTGCTTACGTCCCTCTATTTCTCCTTCCCCCGCTGGTCTTTGATAAATATAGGGCATGACTCCTTGACTTTGCAGCAGGATAACTGTTTGTTCAAACAATTGATGGCTGGTTGTCCCAAAACTGATTTTGGCATGATTACCATTAGTTTTTGTAGTCATTGAACCGTCACCACGCAGTAAGCCTTTCAGGGCTTCACGCTGCAAATTTTGTGACCATTGAAAAATACAAGCGGGAAAAGCCTTATTACTGGCTTGAGTTCCACATTGCCATACATTTTTGAGGAAATGCCCTAATAACCACGAAGTTGCATAAACAGCGATAGTAGAAGCGCGTTTTTCCACACAGGGGCGTAATCCTAATTGCTTCAATCCAGCAATTACATCTTCAACATACTCTGTTTCATGGTGGGCAAAGGTGAAAATAATTTTGTATGTGTTGCCATTTTGGGAAACGCAACCTTCAGACAAGAAATAGCCAATTAATCGGGCAAATAATTCATTTGGCTGAATAACTGCTGGCATATAGTTAGCTTTGCCACGTCGGAATAGACTAATATCACTGCGGGAAACGTTAAGCAGCAGTTCTAGGGCTAAAAAGTGAGAAAGTGGGAGTCTACCAGTGCTTAAATAGTGATGACGATTAGTAGCTGAAGGTTCAATTAACCGCAATGCAGTCCGCACAACTTCCGTGACTTGCCAATTTTCCGGTAGTTGTACATAAACATCTTTACCACTAGCATCTTCTGGGTTTAAACCAGCAATTAAGTCTAGGGGTGCGTTTTGGTTTTCTCCTGGTTCTAATTCCGGTAAAGCGGTGATAATGGGAATTTGATCACCCACTTTTAAAGATTGTGCTGGGGATACATCCCATTGACCTTCTGCACAAATTACCATGGGATGGTCTGGGGTAACTATCAGCTTACGCCCCAAAGCGGTGCGGATAGTCATGAGATTTTGGGTACAACGTTTGAAAATACGGCGGACACGCTGCCAACTTACAGTATGCTGATCTGGGTCTAAGGACAGGGTTGTAACTGCATTAGCATCGTCTATCTCTAAAGTGTGGACATTAGCAGGTAAGCGCGATTCTACAAAATTACCAATCGTATCAAAATGCACACCTTCTTGATCTTTCCAGATAAATGTTTCGCCACTGACCAAACAGTTACCATAATGGGAGATTCCCGCAACTACACCCGTAAATAATCTTTGGGTTTTGGGATCATTCAAATCCCCAAACCGCAAAGAATTTAATAAGGCTATGGGACGTGCCCCCATGGTAAAGATATCTCTTAATATCCCACCTACTCCCGTGGCTGCACCTTGGAAGGGTTCAACGGCGGAAGGGTGGTTATGGGATTCTATTTTAAACGCTAATTGTAGTCCGTCGCCAATATCCACAACTCCGGCATTTTCACCTGGTCCAACGAGGATGCGTGGTCCGGTGGTGGGAAACTGTTTGAGTAAAGGGCGAGAATTTTTATAACAGCAGTGTTCTGACCACATTACCCCAAACATACCGAGTTCGGCTTTGTTGGGATGACGACCTAAGCGACGGATGATTTCTGTATATTCTTCTGGTTTTATGCCTTCTGAGGCTATTTCTTGCGGAGAAAAGGGATTTTCACCAAATATGGTCATGGAACTTATGCACCAAGGGGACAGATGAATATTCTATCTGAGATTCCCGACTTCTTTTTTTTTATAAGGAAGAACGCCGAAAACCCTTGAAAATGTGGGTAACTCAGGAAGCCACATTTGGGCTTTAGACAAGGGATTACCGCAAGGCGGAAGTCAAAAGTCAAAAGTCAAAAGTCAAAATGAAGACAGTATAGGCTTTTGGAGGATTTAGAATGGTTGGTTTATTTACGCCGTTTTGTACTAGAGGCAGGATAGATCCTGCATTGATTTTAATCCATATTCGTGATACAACTATATTGTCACTAAAGACATAAAAAGCTACCGAGGGACTCTCGGAAAGTTACGCTTGTCAGATATGATTTCGCCCGCCAGATCCAACGAAATCAGGGCAAGAACCCAAATATTTAAGGCAGTGCCTGAAACTGGGATAACTGAGGGATATAGACTGAAACTCTCTATAGAATCTCCGCGTCTTTAGACCGGAGAGTGTCAAGCTACGCTAAGTAATTGGACAAGAATATTGACAGTCATTGCGATCGCAGGGAAGCAATCACAACCCTGGCGATTGCTTCATTTCACTTCGTTCCATATGGCTAACGCCAGGCAACCCTTACGCAATGATATTGTGTAGTTAATTCTGTCTCACTACTTATCAGCAAATCTTAACTATACTTTTTATTTGTCAAATTACAAAATTACCTACTATAATAAAAGTGTGAAGTGCATGGGGCTTTAACGGTTTCGACAGGTTGGCGAAAGCTACTCTGTGATTCAGGTCGAGAGCGAGTCATCTCTCGGAAATCAAAGACTCAAAAAAAAAGTAAATGCGAACAATATCGTAAAATTTGCTCGTCGGGAAGCTCTAGTAGCTGCCTAAGAAACCTCTTTTAGGTTCGAGCGTCTTTAATTTGACTCCGTTAAGGATTAAAGACCTAACCCCCAACGGATGCTCCAACAAGCGTTCTCTGGTTGGCTTGAAGGCTAAGATTAAATCAGAGCATCCTACGTTCGGGATAATGAACGATTCCCGCCTTGAGGGTCAGAAAGGCTAAACCTGTGAACGAGTGGAGGGTGAATACCCAATTTGGACATGGGTTCGACTCCCATAAGCTCCATTTTCAATTTTCAATAATTATTTAGCCCGCTGAAAACTTTGATGTTAGGCGGGCTTTTTGCTATCTGGGGGATTTCTTGACACGGATAAGTAGTCGGACAAAATTACAGCAAATTGTCATCAAACCCGGAACAAGAACCCCACCCCCAACCCCCTCCCCGCAAGCGATGAGGGGGCTAAGATGTACCTTATATGATTGGAAATTGCTGTAAATTCACTCGTTGAGAGAGGGAACAGGGAACAGGGAACAGGGAACTCTTAACTGGGAACAGGGAACTCTTAACTGGGAACAGGGAACAGGGAACAGGGAACAGGGAACAGGGAACAGGGAACAGGGAACAGAAAAATCAATTGTGTAATTAATTCTGTCCCATTACTTATCCCGTTCCCAATTTATTTATTGGTACGGGATGGTGCTGATAGTTAGGCTGACTTTAAAGCATCCCGTTTTTTGCGATCTGCTGTCAAAATATCTGCCATGACTATGAGTGCTTGCGCCATTTTTTCCAGGTTGGAACTGTATAGTTCTAAATCTTTGATGAGTTTATCTTCAGAGATATTTAACCCGTTAGCGATCGCTTTGAGTGCTTCACTCTTTTGTTTATCATCTTTGATCAGTTCAGGATCTGACTGTACCAATAATGCAAATAAACCAACACCAAATAAGCGACTGTATTTAAAGTTGGAATTGGTAGCCACTGCTTCTAATTGCTGCTGCAAGTCCCCATCTTGATCTAGGGAATTTGCCCGACTCAAACCAGCAATCAAATCCTTAACTGGTAAACTGACAGCTAAAGCTTGCAATCTGGAAGCATCTTGTCGGTAACGCTGGGGATCTTGTTCCACAGCTTGACAAATTGCTCGGAAAATTGATTCTTTATCCTGTTCTGGTTGGTAGCCGTCCATGAAGCTGTCAAAAGTGGTGACAACGCCCAAGGCATAAATGGCATTGTAGCTAAAATCAACATTGACTGATAGCAGGTGCATTTCTACCATCAACTCTTCCACTACCCGGCGGTAAATAGTGTTAATTGGCCTGGTATGAAGGGTGTAAAAGGTTCTTTTTGTATCAGATACTGTACGGACGTTATTCACAAAGAAAATTTTAGTAAAGACGTATTCCTCTTCTCTAGTATGAACTAATCAGACCTAATTCGTGAAAGTCATTCAATTTTAGATTTTGGATTTTGGATTTTCTGATAAATCCTATTGACTCGCCAAAATCCGGGGTGAAGTCTTTAAAACCTGTTCTTCGGTATCAAAAATTTCAAATACTGTATCCATCATTGTAACTTCAAACACAAGTTTAGCTTCCGAATGAAGATTACAAATCCGAAAACTGCCACTAATTTTATCAGCTTCACGCAGCCCGGCTAATAAAGAGGTCAACCCGGAACTATCAATAAAATTTACTTGTCCTAGATTGACAACAACATGAGGACTGTGTTTAGAAATACATTCCTGTAGCTTGAGACGAAATTGCCAAGCAGTAGTAATATCTAAACGACCAGCAGGTGTTAATACCATGACGGTATGACCGTCTTCAGTTGTATAGGTTTTTTGAGCTATATTAATCATTGAACCGATAATTTTTTACTAAAATTTGCTAATCAAAAGGCTCAATGTAAGGCAGTATTAACTTATGTCCAGAATATCACATCTACTTGTTAGTGTAACTTGCTCTCATGGTGGTTAACAAAAATAACTGGAGATTGGGAACTGGGTATGGGGAAACATATTTTATTTTTTACTTCCTTACTATTACCCATTACCCATTACCCATTGCTTATTCCTGACTTGGTTTCCAGTTTATCCAATCTTGAGGTTTTAGGAAAGTCTCATACAACTGGGCTTCAGGAGTATTAGGTTCTGGTTTGTAGCCATATTCCCAACGAACTAAAGGTGGTAGAGACATGAGAATTGATTCTGTGCGACCGTTGGTTTGGAGTCCAAAAATTGTTCCCCGGTCATAAACCAAGTTAAATTCTACATATCTACCACGACGGTATAATTGGAAATTGCGTTGGCGATCGCCATATTCCATCCCGTGCCGGCGTTCCGCAATTGGCACATAAGCAGGTAAAAATGCCCCAGCACAGTCTTGAACTAAAGCAAATATATCTTCCCAACTCCGCGAGGGTAATTCACCTACCTGATTGCTATAAATCGCTGCTTCCCCATTGGGATCTGGACCGCGATAGATAGAACCTTGACCATCTTGGTAATCCAAAAATAACCCACCAATTCCCCGTGTTTCATCTCGATGTTTCAGATAAAAATATTCATCACACCAGCGCTTAAACACAGGATAATATTCAGGATGGTGTTGATCACAAGCTTGTTTAAAAGTGTTATGAAAATGTTGTGCATCTTCAGCAAAGGGGTAATAAGGTGTTAAGTCTGCACCGCCACCAAACCACCAAACTGGACCTGCTTCAAAATAGCGATAATTTAAGTGGACTGTAGGTAAATAAGGATTGCGTGGATGCAATACCAAGGAAGTCCCAGTTGCATAAAAGCCATGTCCTGTAGCTTCTGGACGTTGGGCTAAAATCGAAGGAGGTAAATGAGAACCCCAAACTTCAGAGAAATTTACACCTGCTTGTTCAAAAATTGCTCCGTCACGCAGTACACGCGATCGCCCACCACCCCCTTCTGGACGCTGCCAACTATCTTCTTGAAACTTCCCCAGACCATCTAATTTCTCTAAACCTTGGGTAATTTCATCCTGCAAATTTTGCATAAACTGGCTGACTCTAGCCTGAGCATTAACTCCAGGGAGAACATCAGATGATTCTTTTGTGATAGTGGGGGTTTGCGAGTTGGTTAACATAGATTCCCGAACCTAAAATTACAATTTCCAAAACAATTACAAATTTTTGTTGTCAAAACTTGTCAGCAGCGAGAGTCACGAATCCGGCTTAATTTGCCAAATACAGTCTTTTATTATACGTCAAAACACAACCGTTCAAAACGCCTTCAAATCTCCATTGGCACGGAATTTACTCCAATTCACACATATCACATCTGAAGACCCTTTTTCACAGTTGTAGAAATAATCTTATTATTCATTCTACAAATTTTCCCTTCCCCACAAGCTCCTTGAATGAAAACTTAACGGTCTTTACCTGTTCACGTTTCAACATTAAACAACATTTTTAATTTGACTATAATATGATTAATTAAGATTTAACAAGGTTAACTAAAATAAAGAGCAAAGTTAATTAAATAGGGTTTGCTGATAGCGTAGCGTTAGCCATACTCCTGAATGGGCGCAGGCCCTGCGCCCCTACCTCCTGATAGCGCAGCGTGGCGTTAGCCTTCACAGATAACTTATTCAGCAAACCCTAAATAAAAGATTTGAATTTGATGTGGGGGTAGCGCCTACCCCGATATTTGGGGCAACCACAGGGGGTTGTCCCCCTACAGGCTTGGCGATGAGAAACTGTACCTCATGTAACCCATCTTCCGCACTCTAAACTGTCACACAACGAAAAATGGTCGTTTGGGGATTTGGGATTAGCGAACTGCTTGCAGCAGCGCTTCGCTATCGCCACCTAAAATTTCGACCTTTTTGTATAAAAATCATCCTTTAATGTATTAAAAAGTCCAAAATTACCGATTGTGACACCGGGGGGTGCGGAATGTGGGATATAAAATAAAAGCACTGGTAAAACCAGCGCTTAACTGCATAATCAATACAAATTGTCAAGTTATTTAAGAATTGGATTTTTTTAACTTTTGTTTTTTCCGGCGTTTTTCTGTAATGGCTACACCATGTTCTACTGGATAACCAACTACAGGAATTACCTGATATTTTCTGTCTTCTTCTAAATTTTTAAGTTCTGTGTAATCAACCCAGTGAATACAATCAACAGGACAGGTATCTATTGCTTCTTGAACTACCTCTTCTATGTCTCCATCTTGACGGATGACGCGCGATCGCCCATAATCTTCCTCAATAAAAAAAGTATTTCGGGCAACATGGGCGCAGTGCTTACAACCGATACAGGTAATTTCATCCACATAAACGCCTTTTTGCCGCACCAATCCACCTAATTCCGGTTCTAAACCAGAACGTTCAGGGACATCTCGGAGAAAACTCCCTAATTCTGGTTCTAAGCCGGAACGATTATATTCCTCTGCTTGTGGCGACGGCTGCAAATTAGACATTACGCACTCCAGCGTTGTACTACTAGACGAATAGAACCATCTTCCTGTTGCTGTTGTTCTGCCACTTGGAAGCCAACTTTAGTGGTTTCTTTGACTATTGTTTGATAAGCATAACGTTGAGTTACTTGACGGACAAACCCGTCCACAGATAGATTTTGTTGCCAATATTGTAAATCTGCAACTAATTCGTATTCTTGACCATTCCATCTAAAACCGATGTCATAGCCGTTTTGCTGTTCAATAGTTACTTCGGCTGCATGAGTTTGACCACGATAACCACGCACCTCACAAGGTCCAGGTTTCCAGTCTATTCCCAAATCGGAAAGGGCATCTTTCAAGGATTCTAGATTACGGATTTGTGTTTTAATTTGGCTAAAGTGTGACATAGTGGTTTGTAATCAATGAACATTAACTAGTTGGAAAACTTACCATTCGCTGTGGGCGGTTTGTGTATTCGCCACACTATTTTGTTGCGGGTTAGTGGCGAAAAACTCTGAGGTTGGTTCATTACTCAACACTCGTCCTAGCTGGGCTTCTATGGCTGCTGTCACCTCAGCACAAGATGCACCGATAATACCGGTGACTTTTTCTTGTACTCGACCATCTGGATAAATGATGAATTCTAATGTTTCCATGCTTTGAAAGCCAACCTAGATAATAGATTTGAACCTAGCTGCCTGATTTCAGACTAGCTCAAAATTTAGGGATAGGAATTTAGATACAAATTTGCCACCTATCTCATAATTTCCCATACTTAAGGACATATATTTCATCGTTTTTACAAAATTTATTATTTTCACTAGTATTTACCTTCGTTAATTATAAGTTTCTCTTAACCTGATCAATTAGTCAATATGAGGACTGCCAAAGATCAGAAATAATCAAGAACCTGATTAAATCAATCTTGTGGACAACATCTCTAGTCAAAAATAGGCTGAGATTTTTCTCAGCTTCATTGGAAAATCTTATCATTATCATTAGTTAGGGTTTGCTGAATAAGTCTTCTCGTGAAGGGAGGTGACAGGTGACAGGTGACAGGTGACAGTTGACAGTTTCAGCTATCTGTCATCCCCAAACTTTTAAGTTTATTAGAGGTAAAATACTCCGTTTTGGTACTACCCCTCAAAAACCTTGCACCTATTTTCCTTTTTATCAACCTCAAACCTTTGATTCATTTACGGGTTACGTTTTTTCAGCAAGCCCTAGTTAGACCAATTCAGGCACTTTGTACTTGTCAGCAGGTATAATTGTTACTAGTAGTTCGTCAAATTTATTTTGACGGGTAATGATCGAAAAAAAACCTCTGTTCTCCCCTCCCCTACCTCCCCCACCCCCCCTACCTCCCCCACCTCCCCTACCCCCCCTACCTCCCCCACCCCCCTGCTTGCCCTCACCCATGAATATTGACAATAAGCACACTATATTACCGATTTTCTATAAAAAATATGAAATTTAGAGCTTGGGCAACTAGAGTCATCCTGATTTTTTTGATGTTAGCTACCCTGATTGTGGCTGTATTTATTGGGGGTGCAAGACAAAAACACAATCAAACAATTGCATCCACTTCAGAGGTGACAACGTGGAATCAGTATTCACCAGGGCAATTACAATCAGCAGTAACTAAGCCAGAAAATAAGCAAAAATTAAGACCATCTCCCACAAAGATGAATAAAATTAATCCTCTATATATAACTACTAGGGATTTTGCTAATTATAGACCTAAGTTTGCCCAGGTTAAGGTTGATCCTAGCAATTATGGCGATCGCTATACAGCAGATATTAATGGTGTCCCGTTTAATAATCAAGCCATTATTGTCCTTCATGAAACTACTAATTCTACTTCTAGTGCCATTAATTTTTTTCAAACACGCCATGATGATGAAAGTGTTCAAGCTAGTTATCATGCCATAATTACTTTAGAGGGAAAAGTTATTTATTTAGTTCCTCCAGAAAAACGCGCTTTTGGTGCTGGTAACTCAGTTTTCAAAGGTGTTAATGGTGTGGAAACTGTGCAAACTAATCCTAATTTACCCCCATCTGTAAATAATTTTGCTTATCATGTATCTCTAGAAACCCCGACCGATGCTTGGGGGAAAAGTAATATAGAAGCACATTCAGGATATACAGAAGCTCAATATAATTCTTTAGCTTGGTTAATTGCTCAAAGTCAAGTTCCTGATGAGAGAATTACTACTCATCGTGCTGTAGATGTGGGGAATGGGAAGGTTGATCCTTTGAGTTTTGATGGTGAAAAGTTTATCAATAAATTGCATTCTTTTCGGCAATTACAAACTTTCAATTAGTTAGCAAAACAAAATTCTGAACATTTAATTTAGTTAAAACTTATGCAGAATCTCAAATAATGTGATTAAATTTAGAGGATATTTAACAAATAGATAGAATGCTTCATGCGTCGAGACTCCATTTTCTATAAACTATTTCAACAGTCTCCAACTTTGCTATTTGAACTGTTGACAAATCCACCCATAAATGCAGATGCTTACCGATTTGATTCGGTAGCTGTCAAAGAACCCAAGTTTGAAATAGATGGAGTATTTCTCCCCCCAGAAAATGAAGGTGCTGGGATTGTGTATTTCTGTGAGGTGCAGTTTCAAAAAGATGAACAACTTTATGAAAGAGTATTTGCAGAATCTTCACTATATTTCTATCGCAACCGCGTTAGATTTAGTGACTGGCAAGCAGTTATAATATATCCATCTCGCAATACCGAACAAAGGGACATTTACCCTCATAGAACCTTACTAAAAGGTGAACAAGTACATAGAGTGTATTTGAATGAATTGGGGGATATTCGTCAATTACCTCTATGGGTAGCATTGATGGTATTGACTACGGTGGAGGAAGAACAAGCGCCAGCAGCAGCACGGGATTTGTTAATAAGAACCCGTGAAGAAGATCCTCAACCATCAAGTCGCGCCATAATAGAGATGATCACGACTATCATGGTGTACAAGTTTGAAAAACTTAGCCGAATGGAGGTAGAGTCTATGCTAGGAATAACACTCAAGGAAACTAGAGTTTACCAAGAAATTAAGGAAGAAGGACGAGAGGAAGGACGAGAGGAAGGACGAGAAGAAGGACGAGAGGAAGCAACTGTTAATGTGATTATTCGACTGTTGACTAAGCGGTTTGGAAAAATCTCTGAGGAAATGCGTTCCTCAATTTCTAGTTTACCTTTGCCGGTTCTCGAAGATTTGAGCGAAGCATTGTTAGATTTTACCAGCTTTGCTGATATCCAAACTTGGTTAAAAGGGCGGGTAAATTAAATTATTTGGGCTGAATATTCGCGTAAGTTGCTAGTTAAGAAAAAAGGGAATAGGTGAAAACTAAAAACTTACCTATTTCCCAAATTACATTTTTTCGCCAGTTAAGAAGCGTTAATACTGCTAATAAATAATTGGTCATTCAAAGTTTTTTTGTTTTTGCAATTTATCAATTAGAATATGTACTCTTGTTGATGGTTTGGTACATCCATCTTCGTTGGGATGATTATTTTCTAGTTTAATAGCATGAATAATTGCTTTTTATTGATTGGGTTTAAGTTTTTCATATAGTAATCTATCACTTTTATTATAAGTTTCTCCTTTTTGGAGAATACCCTCTTTTCTCATTTCTGATTCTAGCTTTGGACGTAATTCTTTGTAACTACTAAAGGGACTGGTAGTATAACAACAATGGAGTAAAAACCAAAATTCAAAACAGGGTATTGATGTTATAGATTCAACATTATATTTTTTTGCTGTGCTGAGAGCTTGTTTATATTTATCCGGTTTATTATCATCATCAAATATACAAAATACTTGATCATATTGTTTTTGTTGAGATAGATCATAAGCTGTAGTTACAATCTCCAGAGGATCTCCACCATAAGCGGGAACTATTTTAACGTCAGTTGTTGATAATTTAAGTTCACGTTTTAGAGACTCAAAGTAATTATATTCTGTTTGTTCACCCTCAACTACAATTAAAAAGTATCCTCTAGGATTTTTATTCTCTGAACTTCGTTTTAAATTATTTGTCGATTTTCCCTTTCTCATGTTTTTCACTCCCTCCCTTGAACCCATTAATAAAAGGAATAGCACCATAACGGCCTAGTAGATAACCTTTTTGTAAAGATTCATGTTCACGAGGTCGAAAATCAAACAATGAATATAGTTTAGTCATGCTGTTATCTTTCTCAGTAAACCATATTTGGTCAGGTCTGAATGTTTCATCATCTAATAATGTAGTATCATGAGTTGTAAAGATTAATTGAGCATTGTTTTTATTAATTTCTGGATTATTAAACATTTTTATTAATGCTTTAGAAAGAAGTGGATGTAAACTTCTATCTAATTCATCTATTATTAATACTTCTCCATATTCTAATACCCATAATAAATATCCTGCTATATTAAATAAACGTTTTGTTCCCGCAGATTCATCACTCATTTCCAATTCTATTTCACTGTTAGAATCATTCATTTTATGAATAGTTATCACTTTCATGAAGTCTATTTCTAATAAATTATTAGCATTCTTTCTTACTTCAAATTCTTCGCTAAAAAGATTTTGAGCCACCAATTTTATATTATCATCCATTGGTTCACTTTCAAACCTTATATCTGAAATACCAATATCAGCTTCACTCAGCAAATTAACAATCTGCTCACGAAACTTATTATCTTCTTCACACATTCTAATACTAAAATTAAATTCTCTAAGTTGACGTTCTGTTAAAGAAAACATATTTATTTCATTCTCAAAAAAATCAAATACCTCTGTTAATTGAGGATGATTATTTTGTGCAGCATGAGATATAAATAAAGAATTAGAACGAACAAATCTTTGAATACGTTTTTTTTCCCCTTTTAATCCTTTACCAAAAGACCATTTATATCCTTCGTCTACTTTTAATTCTGGATTATCTGGCAGATATTCACGAGAAAACCAGTTTTGTTGAACTTCATTTGGATAAGCAATTAACCACTCTTCAAATATTCGTTCTCGATTTAAAGAAACTCCATATTCATAACGAATATCATCACGAATAAAAATTATTTCAAAACTACTAGGCTTTTTTGCTGATTCACTATTTAATCTAAATGGTTCAACAGGTAATTTATCACCAGTTTGCATTCTACTAGCTGATTTAATGACAAGATTTTTTAGGACTTGCATAGCTTTGAGTAAATTGCTTTTACCGGAAGCGTTAGGACCATATATAGCAGCACTTGTAACTAAGCGTAAATCATTATTGTTAGGGATAGGAAAAGTATTACTTTCTAGCATGGTTGCGTCTTCAGCAGCTACCATACTTAATGTTTGCTTTTCTTGGATGGAACGATAATTTTCTACACTAAATTCTACAAGCATGACTTTCTTCTTAGTTGGTTATCTGCATATAGGAATAATATTTGATTTATGAAAAGATACGTAGGGTGCGTCAGACTGCATAAATTCTATCAATAAACAGATTTGTCATATCTGACGCACCCTACAATACCTAATTTTTTTCAAAAATCAAATACGAGTTCTATATAACCCACAAATTATTATAAATAGTAAAAATTATACTTTTTGTACTGTGCTAATGTCTAGTTGATAGCAACTTTTATTTGTGGGGTTATTCAAGCATACATAAATAATGAACAAATAGCTCTAGTTATAAAACTAAAGCTATTATCAATGTGTGTAAATTCAGGAAATTTTACTTACTAAAACTGTAAATGTGCTGTGTCTGCAAGTTATCTCTCAAAGATGAAGGCAGGACACCATCAGAGAAAGTTTGCCTGTCTAGTTGTACCTGCAAATTACTCAAAGGATCGCTACCTGTTGCAATCAGAAATTCCATTTTCTGAATATAGGGTAAAGTGGCGATTTCATCTAAAATCTGACAGATTGCTTGCAGGTAAGGATGGTCTTTTTGTTGATACCAATTGGATTCAGCAATATTAGCTTGGTCAAAACCCAAATGTACAGTTAAAGAGGGTTGATCAAATAAAGCGATTCCCAATGGACGGGCTTCTTCCTGTAACAATAAATGTTGATTTTTGGATAAATACCGTATTTTCTCTAGCCGTTCATAGCGTTCGGTGACGGATTCTGGCTCATCTTGCCAATGTATCGCTACTGTAACTAGATAAGTTTGTAACAGCATATGTCCCAATTTCTTAGCTTTAGTAGCTAGGTAATAGGAATTAAAATCATTAGACTCAATTAAGAGGGGAACACGATCTACCACGTCTAATCCATAACCTTTAACACCAGCGATTTTACGGGGATTATTAGTGATCAAACGAATTTTTTTAATACCCAAATCCATGAGAATTTGCGCCCCCATGCCATAATCACGCAAATCAGCGGGAAATCCTAACCGCTCATTTGCTTCCACTGTATCTAGTCCCATATCCTGCAAAGAATAGGCTTTCAACTTGTTAACTAAACCTATGCCCCGTCCCTCCTGACGTAGGTAAACAACGACACCTTGACCAGCATTTTCAATCATTTTTAATGCGGCTTGTAACTGCATCCGACAGTCACAGCGCAGAGAACCTAAAGCATCTCCTGTTAAACATTCCGAGTGCATTCGCACCATCACAGCTTCATCTCGGAAATTTGCCGGATCTCCCTTGACAATGGCAACGTGTTCTGTATTATCTAGGGTGTGACGGTAGCCGTAGATATCAAATTGACCAAATTGGCTGGGGAGTTTGGTGATGATTTCTCTGTATATTAGGCGATCGTTTTGGAGACGATAACTGATTAAATCGGCAATGCTAATAATTTTGAGGTGATGATTTTTGGCATATTCGACTAACTGATTTAATCGCGCCATTGAACCATCGGGGTTTTGAATTTCACAAATTACCCCGGCTGGATACAGTCCCGCCAATCGGGATAGGTCTACAGCGGCTTCTGTATGTCCAGCCCGTTTGAGTACGCCTCCCGGTCTAGCCCGCAGGGGAAAAATATGACCTGGACGGCGTAATTCTTCCGGTTTGGTACCTGGGTTGAGGGCGACTTGGATCGTGCGGGCGCGGTCTTCAGCGGAAATGCCGGTACTAACGCCTAAATGGGGTCCGGCATCAATACTAACTGTAAAGGCGGTTTGGTTAGTATCCGTGAGTGTGCTGACCATTAATGGTAAGTCTAGTTCATCGAGGCGATCGCCTGTCATTGCCAAACAAATCAGCCCTCTGGCTTCTACAGCCATGAAGTTGATCATGTCCGGGGTGGCAAATTGGGCGGCGCAAATTAAATCGCCTTCATTTTCTCGATTTTCGTCATCTACGACAACGATGACACGACCAGCTTTGAGATCGGCCAAAGCGGCATCAATAGAATCAAATTTAAAGGTTTGGGTAATATTAGACTGTGACACAGAAAATTTCCAGCTATCAACGTAAAGTTTTTTAACAATTTCTTATTGTAAATTGTAGCTTGTTTATGGGAATTAGGGATTTTGTGAGATAACTAAGTAGGTTAGCATTGAAAATCGTCGTTATGACAAGGCAAGAGGCAAGAGGCAAGAGGCAAGGGTGAAGAGGGTTTGGGCGATTTTACTTTTCGTTACATATTTCGGTTTTTTTCCGTTCACCTACTTAAACTGTTACTTGACAGTAAAATAGTTCATATATACTATTAATAGTTTAGAGTCCCGTATATACAGATTATTAAGCTATGAATTTCCATGATATAAGTAAATTACTAGGTAAACCCTACTTTCAAACGTCTAATTGTCTCATTTACAATTTAGATTGTTTAGAGGCAATGAAAATTTTACCAGATGAATCAATTAATTTAACTGTCACAAGTCCGCCGTATAATATTGGCAAGGAATATGAAAATTTATTACCATTGGACGATTATATAAATTGGTGTGAAAAATGGATAACAGAAGTTTATCGTCTGACTTTATGTGATGGAGCTTTTTGGCTAAATTTAGGTTATTTATCCATTAAAAATCGTGCTAAAGCAATTCCTATTTCCTATTTGCTTTGGGATAAAATTCCTTTTTATTTAATTCAGGAAATTGTTTGGAATTATGGTGCTGGTGTTGCTGGAAGTAAGTTCTTTTCACCTAGAAATGAAAAATTTTTGTGGTATGTGAAAAATTCAGAAGCTTATACTTTTAATCTTGACGATATTCGTGATCCTAATGTTAAATATCCCAATCAAAAAAAGAATGGTAAAATCAGGGTTAATCCTTTAGGTAAAAATCCCACTGATGTTTGGGAATTTCCGAAAGTAACTTCTGGACAAAACCGATCTTCAAAAGAAAGAACACCACACCCAGCACAGTTTCCATCTTCTGTCATTCAAAGAATAATTCAAGCATCTTCAAATCAAAATCAAATTGTCCTAGATCCATTTCTGGGTTCGGGTACTACTGCTATGGTAGCTTTAAATTTAAATCGGTTAGTAATTGGTTTTGAAATTCGTCAAGATTATTGTGATATTGCTGCTAATAGAATTGAAACTTTTTTGAAAGAACAAAGTTGTCAAGTAGAACAAATGTCTTTATTTCTATAAAGGTATTTTTGTATTTTTAAGTTAACCACCACCAAACACTATTTATTATGTTTTTACCCAGCGCAAATTTTTCAATCCCCGAATTCAATTTAAGTATATTGTGATATTTTTCCTGCGCTTTGGCTTTTTTAACAGTTTGATTATTACCTTGATAATCACTTAATTCCTGAATAATTTTGATTCCTTCCTTATTCATCTCATTCGCAATTACATCACCAACTTTACATAATAAATTAACAGGAGAATCTAAAATATATTCTCCTGTTATTGTAAAAAGTTTATGCTCATAGACTTTTTGATCTAAACCAGATGCCTGACCTGTTGCTGATTTTTGTGCATTCCAATCTTCATGGTCTATCCAACCAAATCTTAATAATGTTAAACTCTGCTGGTAGAAATTAGCTGTAATATAATAACCAGACTTTTCTTTTTTAGTAAGCTCCCCATTATTTTCATCTTTTGCTTTTTGACCATAGCTGCGATTTCCAAAAATTTTTGTGCCAAGCTGACCAGAAGTTTTTATCTCTATTGAATATCTTGTATCCTTTAGATAAACAATATCTTTTTCATCTTTACTTTGTGTTCCTCTCCATTCCTCTGGATAACGCTTTTGCAATTCTTTGGCAAAGAGTTTTTCAAAAAAATAACCCACCATAATAGCTGGTGGATCAATTTCTGCCAGGCTCAAATATGTGTCTTCCTCTCCTATTTTTGTTTGCCATAAAAGCTGCCAACTCTTTAAAGCAACCTCTCTAATAACATTTGGCTTGAGAGGATGTTCTTCTATCAGTTCTTTTGTTTTATCTGCCCATTTTTCAACTGGAATACTGGCATAAGGAAATACCATTTAGTCTAAACCTTTTAATAATTCACTGGGTGACATTCCCAGAGCCTGAGCAATACGGATAATATTTAACAAAGCAATATTTCTTTCACCACGTTCAACACCACCGATGTAGTTGCGATGTAGTCCTGACAGTTCTGCTAACTGTTCTTGGGAAAGATTTTGTGCTTTTCTGATTGTGCGAATGTATTCGCCAAACTTTTGAAGTTGAGAATTTTCAGTCACATAAAAAACATAATCCTTAGTGGTACTGATTTTCTACACACTATGAGTGTGATTGTTTTTTAAAGATATTTGTGATTATAGGTACGCTAAAAGATACTCTTTGCTATACAATGCAGCGAAAGTTCAATAATAAAGTCATCAGTAATTAGCTACTAGCTTGACTGCTGATGACTGATAATAGATAACTAAAAGTGGATAAGGATTTAATGTCATGGGAAATTTAAGACGCGTACCAGTTGGAATTGTTGGCGCGTCAGGGTATGGCGGAGTGCAGCTAGTCCGACTGCTGATGGATCATCCTGAAGTGGAAATTGTTTATTTAGGTGGTGAAAGCAGCGCGGGTAAATCCTTTGCTGACCTGTACCCACATTTCGCTAATATAGTGAATTTGCCCATTGAGGCGGTAGAAGCGGAAGTTATTGCTAGTCGTTGTGAAGTGGTATTTCTGTCTTTACCGAATGGACTAGCTTGCCAAATTGCTCCTCAACTTATAGAAAAAGGTTGTAAAGTCCTGGATCTGAGTGCTGATTATCGCTTTGGTGATTTGAAAACTTATACAGATTGGTATGGTACAGAAAGGAGCGATCGCTCGACAGCAGCAACAGCAGTATATGGTTTACCAGAATTGTACCGCGATCGCATTGCCGAATCAAATCTAATTGGCTGTCCCGGTTGCTATCCTACAGCCAGTTTACTGGCATTGTCCCCACTGTTAAAACAAGGTTTAATAGTCCCCGAAACAGCCATCATTGATGCCAAATCCGGCACATCTGGAGGCGGCAGACAAGGTAAAATTAACCTGTTGTTAGCCGAAGCTGATAACTCACTGGGTGCTTATAACGTTGGTAGACACCGCCACACCCCAGAAATTGAGCAGATTTGTAGTGAATTGGCAGGACATGAGGTAAAAATCCAATTTACACCCCACCTCATCCCCATGGTGCGGGGGATTTTAGCCACTGTGTACGCCACTATGCGCGATCCTGGTTTAGTCCGTGATGACCTCATTACTATCTATAACGCCTTTTACCGTAATTCCCCTTGGGTGAAAATCTGCAATAGTGGTACTTATCCCCAAACAAAATGGGCGTGTGGCAGTAATTCTTGTTACATTGGTATAGAAGTTGATCCCCGCACTGGTCGTGTTATCGTCATGTCAGCCATTGACAACCTGATTAAAGGTCAAGCCGGACAAGCAATTCAATGTATGAACCTGATGCTAGGCTGGGATGAAACTTTGGGATTACCTAAATTTGGGTTTTATCCATAAAAGGGAACAGGGAACAGGGAACAGGGAACAGAAGGCAAGAGGCAAAAGTTAATATTCTCCCCCTGCTTCCCCTGCTTCCCCTGCTTCCCCTGCTTCCCCTGCTTCCCCTGCTTCCCCTGCTTCCCCTGCTTCCCCTGCTTCCCCTGCTTCCCCTACTTCCCCTGCTTCCCCTGCTTCCCCTGCTTTCTTCACTGTCACCTGTCACCTGTCACCTGTCACCTATTTCGGTCCTAAACCAACAGTACCAGCATAGACAGCGCGATCGCCTAATTCATGCTCAATGCGGAGGAGGCGATTGTATTTTGCTACCCGTTCACTGCGACACAGAGAACCGGTTTTAATTTGACCGGCGCGAGTAGCTACAGCTAAATCAGCAATTGTTGTATCTTCAGTTTCACCAGAACGATGGCTAATTACTGAACGGAAACCGTTGCGAGTGGCTAAATCAATGGTTTCCAAAGTTTCAGTTAGAGAACCGATTTGATTTAACTTAATCAAAATCGAGTTAGCGGCTTTTTGTTCAATGCCTTTTTGTAAGCGGGTAGCGTTAGTTACAAATAAATCATCACCCACTAATTGTACTTTTGAGCCAATTTTCTGAGTTAGTAATTGCCAACTTTGCCAATCTTCCTCATGTAAACCATCTTCAATAGATACAATCGGATATTGGTCAACCAACTGACCTAAATAATCAATAAACTCAACAGGACTATGGGGTTTACCATCATAAACATATTGTCCATTTTTGTAAAATTCACTTGCAGCCACGTCTAAGGCTAAAGCTACTTCTTCACCGGGTTTGTAACCAGCTTGTTTAATTGCAGCTACCAACAATTCTAAAGCCACTTGGTTAGATTCTAGGTTAGGTGCAAAACCACCTTCATCACCTACACCTGTCAGCAAACCTTTATCATCTAACACTTTGCTGAGAGTGGCAAATACTTCCGCACCCCAACGCAAAGCTTCTTTGAAAGAAGGCGCACCGATAGGGACAATCATAAACTCTTGAAAGTCAACGTTATTAGATGCGTGCGCTCCACCGTTGATCACATTCATTAAGGGGACTGGCAATAAATTCGCCAAAGGTCCACCCAAATAGCGATAGAGAGGAATATCTAAAGCTGCTGCACCTGCTTTGGCTGCTGCTAAAGAAATACCTAAAATGGCATTTGCGCCTAAGTTAGATTTGTTAGAAGAACCATCTGTAGCAATCATTGTCCGGTCTAACAATTCTTGGTTGAGGACATCCAACCCTAATAATTTGGGTGCTAATATCTCATTGGCGTTTTTTACCGCCGTGAGGACTCCTTTACCACCATAACGGCTTTTATCCCCATCTCTCAGTTCATGAGCCTCAAATGTGCCTGTGGAAGCACCGCTAGGAACTTGCGCGAGTCCGACTGCACCACCAGCTAAATGTACTTCCGCTTCTAGTGTAGGTCTTCCCCGTGAGTCGAGGATTTCGCGGGAAACAATGGCTTCAATAGCAGTGTCTAGAAATTTAGTCATTCGTGGTTTGTCCTTGATTTTGAGTATGTCGTCAGGGTTAACCTTTACAGTTTACTAATAACCCAATCGCTAGTTTATGTGTTTCTGGGGGAAAATCGCCTGACATTAAAGAAGATTTCCGAGTTTGAGTCAACTCACAGGAAAGTTGATGAGTTTCTGATAGCGCAACGTGGCATTATCCATAACCTGGGGAATGCTAATGAATGTATAAATTGCTTTACCTGACTACTTGATTAATTTTTTTTAAGCCTTTAACCGTATAGTTGCCCAAGAAGACAGACAGTTGTATATTATATGAATGTAAAAAATAGTATAAATACTTTCAGTAACAATGCTCTAACGCTGACAATATCCATAGTCAAGTTAATGTTACAGCAAATCTTAGTTACTGGTAAGCATAAAAACGCAATTACCATCAAATAGCCTATGACTGAAAATGATGAACAGGAATTCAATAAACTACTAGCAAAACCTGATAGTGAATTGATTAAGGATATTCTTGTATACAATCAAATTCCATCTCTTGTATTATCTGGAGTGCTAACCGTAAACCCAGGTAGTCGTTATGGATATTTTAAATCTGTTCTTGATCATAACGGACGAGAAATAAAATATCCTAATGGTAATGATCTTGATCGTATATATATTTACGATCCTTATGAATTAGAAACAGGTGAACGGTATTATTTTGAGTGTGAATTAGCCAGCCGAAACCAAAAGATAAAATGGAACAATCCTTATTTAGTAAAAACTACTATTGATAGAGTTCAACAGGGAGAAAAATTAAATAGTCTTGTCAAAGCCATAGAGGAGAAGAATTATGAAATTAACGAATTAAATGAGGCAATTAAATATTGCGAGGAAACAATCGCTCAAAAAATTACCGAAATTTCAAAAAATGAGAGTTTCATATCGGAATTGAGTGAAAAAATAGAGTCCAATAAAATACAAATTGACCAAATAATAAATCAAAAAACGGAAATGGAAAACACTATAAAAATTCTTCAGCAAAAGATTAATATTTGCAGAAAATTAGAATTTTTGAGCGAGGATGAGGAAAGACAGTATATTTCACTATCCAGAGAAAAATACGTTATTCCTAGTAATTATTTAAGTTTTGAAAATGAATTAGAAAGTAGTTTTGCGAAATTAGCAGATCATGTACATCAATATTTATTTTGCGAAAAAAATCTGATTTATACAAGATTTCAGATCAGAAATTTTTTGACCCTATTAAGAACAAATGATTTAATTGTTTTGAGTGGTTTGTCAGGTTCGGGTAAAACCCAAATTGTCAAAGCATTTGCGGAAGCATTGGGTGGAGTTGCCAAGATTATACCTGTTAAACCTAATTGGACAAGTTCAGATGATTTGCTGGGATATTATAACCCTATTCAGATGTCTTTTCTGCCCACACCTTTCACAGAAGCAATAGTAGAGGCTATTCACAATCCAGATCAATTATATCTCATTTGCCTAGATGAGATGAATTTAGCAAGAGTTGAATATTACTTTGCAGACTTTCTTTCAAAATTAGAAGAACGCAGTAATCAACCAGAAATTGAATTATATGCCAAACATGAAGAAG
>NZ_VILC01000028.1:0-18480 GCF_009712065.1 Aphanizomenon sp. UHCC 0183
TTTGACACCAATGAAGCTCTTGCTTTACCCCTACACATCTGGGTTCTTTGTCATCTAGCAAAAGTTTAAATCTCACCCGTGTTTAGTATAAAACTATTCCCAGTTAAGAGTTCCCTGTTCCCTGCCCTCACAGACAACTTATTCAGCAAACCCTACTTAACAGGGATAGAATCAACATCCACAGTTTCGCCAGCGGCAGCGGCATGATTAGCCGGATTGGTGGTACTATTTTCTACGGTTCCTTTTTTTGCCTTCCAACCATCAAGAACTAAGGAAGAAACTTCGGAAACGAATAAACTCAACAGTAAAACATCGTCAATTTGACCAATAATAGGAATAAAATCTGGAGAAATATCTAAAGGGCTAATTAAATAGGCTACTGTGCCGATAATTATCCACCAACGGTATTTAGGATTGCGTAGTGTGTTCCGATACCATGTATATAGGGATTGAATTGAGAAGTTCATTCTTAACCTCCAGTGATTTTTTTATTTTGGCAAATAATCATTTAAACTCCCGGTGGGAATAACCGCCATATTGTGTATAGAAGATGTTACTCCTTAGTAATTAATCAGAAAAGTTTGTGAGTAATGCAAAACTCTTTAAAATGAAAATGCCTTGACTACTCGGAATGGAGAGAGGAAACCTACACAGTGGATATTTTAGATTTGTTTAAGAAGGGCGGGCCTGCTATGTGGCCTTTGCTAGTTTTGTCAGTCCTATCACTAAGTGTGATTTTTGAACGTCTATGGTTCTGGTTACGGATTCTTGCCCAGGAAAAAGAAATAGTCAATCGGGTTCTAGATGCTGCTGGTGAGGATTGGGGAATCGCTGAAGCAATGGCTGAACAAGCTATAAAACAGCCCGTTGGCAGGTTTTTATATGCACCTTTAAGCTTGCAAAAAAACGATCCAGAAACCTTTAGATTAGCCCTAGAATCCACCGCAGCCGACGAAATAGCGGGAATGCGTCGGGGTGAAAAACTTTTAGAAGCTGTGATTGCCCTTTCACCACTGTTAGGATTATTGGGGACAGTTTTAGGTTTGATTCGTTCTTTAGGCGCAATTCGTATTGGTGATTTGGGAACTGAATCTACAGCCGGTGTCACTACAGGGATTGGGGAATCGTTAATTAGTACAGCAGCCGGATTAATAGTAGCGATCGCCAGTTTAGTATTCTATCGCTTATTTCAAAGTTTTGTTGTTAACCAAGTTAAGATTTTCAACAAAGCCGGCAATGAATTAGAACTGCTTTACCGTCAATATCCTCCCGAACCTAAAATAATTAACACGGGCAAATTCTCGAAACGCACCTCTACAAATTTCGATTCATCTTCTCAGCTAGAATCAAAAACATTTATTCAAGACCCAGAAAATGAGCCAAATGAGCCAATTGATAATTACGATTTAAACCTTGTCAATTCAGCAAATTCACCCGATAACAAGGTTGATAATGCCAATTTGAACTCTGGAGAAAAACAAGAAGATGAAAGTTAAGCTAGACACCTCCGGTGAAGACCTTCAGATTCAAATTATCCCCCTAATTGATGTTGTTTTTTGTATTCTGACATTCTTTCTATTGGCAGCTTTACAATTTACCCGTCAGCAAGCAATTAATGTTGACTTACCCAAAGCTAGTACAGGCGAAAATTCTGCCGCTAATTCCCAAATTAAAAGCAAAATATTACCTGTAACAATTGATGCTATTGGATTAACTTACATCGAAAAAGAACCTGTGAAACGGGAGGAATTAGAAGCACGTTTAAAACAATACATCCAAACAAATCCAGACGGGATTTTAGTATTGAATGCGTCGCGGACAGCTACTTATAACGACGTAATTCAAACCTTAGACTTGCTGAGAAGAGTAGGAGGAAATCGTGTATCTTTGGGAATTATCCCCGGTTCATCTCAACCATTGACAAATTTACCCAATTTCCCTACTCCTCCCATACCGAATAATCCCACCAACCCAGAAATTAACTCACCGGAAAATTTGAGGTCTTTACCACCGATTAACCCTAATCCCTTGTCCACGCCTGGAAACGGAATTAATTCTGGTACTTTACCTCAAACACCTGTAACACCAGGAACAAATAATTCTTCTCCTCAAAATTAAAACCATTTTGTGAGAGATTTCGGATATTTTCTCCCCATATTTTCCTGAAAAATTAGGAAGTTATGGGGACATTTTTAGGTAAACTTAAATAAGTGTATCTAGGAGAAAAATCATGAAAGCAATATTAATGACCGCAGTAGGTAAACCAGAAGTTTTAGAACTACAAGAAGTTCCTCAACCTATACCAACAAATAAAGAAATTTTAGTAAAAATTTTCGCTGCCGGTGTTAATCCCATTGATACTAAATTACGTCAGCGGGGGACATTTTTTCCGGAACAAATGCCAACTATTTTAGGATGTGATGGTGCAGGTATAGTAGAAGCTGTGGGTAATGATGTCCAAAAATTTGGCGTTGGTGATGAAGTATATTTTTGCTATGGTGGTTTGGGTGCAAGTCCAGGAAATTATGCTGAATATATCATTGTTGATGAAAGATGTGTGGCATTGAAACCCAAATCTGTTTCTTTTGCAGAAGCAGCAGCAGCACCTCTGGTTTTAATTACTGCTTGGGAAGCTTTATATGAACGGGGAAGACTTGAACCAGGAGAAAAGGTATTAGTTCATGCTGGTGCGGGTGGTGTTGGTCATGTGGCTATTCAATTGGCTAAACTCAAAGGTGCTGAAGTAGCGACTACGGTGAGTTCACGAGAAAAGGCTAATTTTGTCACTCAACTTGGTGCTGATAAGGTGATTTTTTACAAAGAAACTGATTTTGTCGCATCTGTATTAGATTGGACTAATGGTGAAGGCGCAGATTTAGTTTTTGATACTGTGGGTGGTGATACCTTGGAAAAATCTTTTCCCGCAGTGCGACTTTATGGCGATATTGTGACTATTCTAGAACCAAAAGCTAACACTGTTTGGAAAGTTGCTAGAAACAGAAATCTCCGCATTGGTTTAGAACTAATGCTAACACCGTTGTTGTTAGGAAATATGGAATTGTTAACACATCATGGGGATATTTTACAAGAATGTGCTAATTGGATAGACGAAGGGAAGTTACAAATTGAAGTTAGTCAGACCTTCCCTTTAGCCTCAGCAGCAAAAGCACACGCTTTAGTGGAAACTGGTTCTGTCCTGGGTAAGGTTGTTTTATTGAATTAATCATTAAGTAGGGAATTTGTTGAGATTATTTTGTCACTTTAGCTATTTACAAAAATGGGATTTTTCTCACCTTTGGCAAATAAAAAACACGATTAAAAAAATAAACTTATTATCTGCGGAATTAGGAAAAATCATCATATCTAATTCCGTAATCATAAGTTTTGTTTGTATATTTGCTATATTTTTACTTCCTATTCCTACTTTTGCAGTTCCCAATGAACCTATCACTTTAACTTGGGAATTATTACAAGAACGAGTTAAAACACCAATTTTACGAGATGGTAATTTAACTGTAGATTTAAAAAAAATGGTGATTGATTTACGTCCAGAAAATGCTATTTTTCGGGATAATTTTTATCAATTACTCAGAAAAGAATTACAAAGAACTGGGGCGACAGCTTTGGGTTTAGATTTGAGTAATTCTGTAATTGAAGGTGATTTTTATGGCAGTGATTTGGGTTTACGAACTCCTCTTTATGCTCAAGGAATAGCCCAAATTTTCACACATACAGAACAGCAACAGTTAGAAAGTTTACGTTCAATATGTTTGCAATCTTTAGCAAGAGCTTTTCCTAATGCTAAAGATTGTAAATCTTTGTTGAACAATCAGTCCAATAACTCTAGTAGTATTGCTGTATTTCGTGGGGCTTTAATCATGGTAGGAAGTCGTTTTAATGGGGAAGTAAAATTCCCGAATACGTTCTTTCTCCAACCTGTAAATGCTCAAGGGGCAAATTTTTTAAAACCTACTAATTGGGACGAATCCAGATTTGGCAGAACTGTGAGTTTTAGTGGGGCTATTTTTCACGCCCTGAGTAGTTTTGAAGGTAGCATTTTCTTTGAGAAAGCCAATTTTCAAAATATTAAATTTCTAGATGCTGCTAATTTTCAAGGTGATGTATTTTGTGATGATGTAAAATTTAATCAAGGAAAATTTCAACAAGTAGTTAGGTTTAATAGTAGTTATTGGCAAAAAAAAGCTGATTTTTCCAGTGCTATTTTTAATAATCAAGTTAATTTTAATCAGGTGAATTTTCATCAATCTTTATTAATGAAAGATGCTATTTTTAAACAAGCTCTAATTTTTAGAGAATCTGAGTTTAATGAATCTGTAGATTTGCAGAGTGCAAGTATTCTCAATCAAGCTGATTTTAGTGATGTCAAGTTTGCAGAAACCGCATTTTTAAATGTTTCTGGGTTGGTTTTTAATTCTAATCAAGCAAAAATTTTAGGTAATGTTGGCGAAATTGGTAAAAAGTTGATTGTGCTAAGATTACGAGGTAATCAAAATATTTTGCGGAATTTAAGTCAAAATTTCCGGTTACAACAGCAGGTTAGTGATGCAAATCAGTTGGAATATACGAAACAACGGTTAAGATTAATTGAATTAAGTCATCAGTTGTTAGCTATCAATATTAATACTGCTGCTGTGAATAGGTTAATAAATTTAGGTTTTTCTGCAACTCAAGCGGCTGAAATTAATCAATATCGTCAAATTAAACATTTTCGGAATATTAGCGAGTTACTAGTTTTACCTGATGTGGATTTGGAAATATATAATCAGTTAAGGGAGAGAATTATTGCTACTGAACCTCTAGTTTTTAGTGGGTGGGTAGTTAAATCTTTAAATTGGTTGTTATTGAGTTTATTATTGTTATTGAGTGGTTATGGGACAAATTTTTGGTTAGTATTTGGTGTGGGTGGTGTAGTTATTTCCTGTTTTGGTGTATTATTTTGGTTAGTTGATCGTTGTCGTCGGTTGTCTCCTGTAGCAATTATTCCTAGATATTATGAAACTGTTTGTATATTATTGAGTTTTATTGGTTCAATATCTGGTAGTTTATTGGCAATTTTTCGGAATTCTGGTAGTCCTTGGTTAACTTTATTGTGTTTATTTATGATTATTTTTCCCCTACCGGGGATTTTATTGTGGCGACTTTATAAACAAGGGCGTTATCATGATTTAATGGATGTTTCTTATTTTCGAGAAGATGGAACATTAAGACAGCTAAGATTATTAATTGGGAGATTACCCGTGATTCCTAGAAATCCCAGTTTTCGGGAAAGATATATGCCGCTATTATGGGATAGGTGTTGGAATTGGCTGAATTATTATGATTTTAGTTTGAATAATTTGGTAAGATTAGGATTTAATGATATTCGGTTACGTGATGAACATTTACCAGGAATTATTTCTATTTTGGCTTGGTATCAGTGGAGTTTAGGGTTACTTTACATTATTTTAGCGGGTTGGACGCTTTCGCGGACAATTCCTGGGTTAAATTTATTAATTTATCTAAAATAAGTTAAATATCCCTAATTTTTTGAAAAATTCGGAGATTTTTATATTCGTGTCCCTACACCCGGATTTCTCAAAAATTAGTAAGGAATATGAATTAAATAAAGTGCAAAAGTAGGGTGTGTTAGCGACAGCGTAACGCACCATTTCAGGTTAAGTCAGAATTGCAGGTTATTAAATTTGCGTTCCTAAGTAGGTGAACACAATAAAACCGAACTCTGTAAGTAGTGAGACAGAATTAATTACACAATTTCATTGCGTAAGCGTCGCGTGGCGTTAGCCATATGGAACGAAGTGAAATGAAGCAATCGCAAGGGTTGTGATTGCTTCCCTTCGCTCGCAATGACTGTAAATACAATTACTTAAAGAAACGTAAAATCGCTGAAAACTTCTTTACTCTTGCCTATTGCCTTGCTATAACGACAATTTTCAACGCCAACCTACTTATCTGTGAATTTTGTGCATTTATCAAGGGACAGTTTTTAGGTAAAATTACTTGTTAGTTCAATTAATAAGAAAGTGGATAGTTTATGACGATAGCTAGAATTGGAATCATTGGTGGAAGCGGGTTATATAAGATGGAATCACTCAAAGATGTGGAGGAAATAGAGATTTCTACCCCTTTTGGTTCACCGTCGGATGCGATTATTATCGGAACTTTAGAGGAAACTCGCGTGGCATTTTTAGCGCGTCATGGTCGTAATCATACGTTGTTACCTTCTGAATTGCCGTTTCGGGCTAATATTTACGCGATGAAGCAATTGGGGGTAGAATACTTAATCTCTGCGAGCGCTGTGGGTTCTTTGAAGGCTGAAGCTAAACCCCTAGATATGGTAATTCCTGATCAGTTTATTGATCGAACCAAGAATAGTATTTCTACCTTCTTTGGTGAGGGAATTGTGGCGCATATTGCCTTTGGTGAGCCGATTTGCCAGAATTTGGCTGGGGTTTTGGGGGAGGCGATCGCTTCTTTAAATTTACCAGATGTTACGTTACATGATGGTGGTACTTACGTATGTATGGAAGGACCGGCTTTTTCCACTAAGGCTGAATCTCATCTCTATCGGAGTTGGGATGCTACGGTAATCGGGATGACAAATTTACCCGAAGCAAAGTTAGCCAGGGAAGCGGAAATCGCTTATGCAACCTTGGCGCTGGTAACGGATTATGATTCTTGGCATCCCGATCATGATAGCGTGACGGTGGAAATGGTGATTGGGAATTTACACAAGAATGCGGCGAATGCACAAAAGGTAATTCAAGAAACTGTGAAGCGGTTAAGTGCAAATCCCCCTGCTAGTGAGGCGCATTCGGCTTTGAAGTATGCGATTTTGACGAATTTAGCAAATGCACCAGCAGCAACGAAGGAGAAGCTGGCTTTGTTGCTGGAGAAGTATTTGTAAGGGAATAGGGGATTGGGGATGAGGGTAAAAATAAAATGCAGCTTTTATTCATCAAAATCTATTTCTTGTGGTTCTGTGACTATTGCTAATCCTGCTAAAATTTGTCTAATTCTTTCTTGAGATAGCTTACCAATTTTTTCAGTTAATAAAGCTTTATCTACTGTAAAAATCTGTGATACATTTACTACACTTTGTCTATCAAGATTAGCTTCTCCTAACTCTAGTAAAACATTACCCATTGCCTTAGCTCGTCGCAAATTAGAAGTTAATGCACAAACTATGACTGTTCTAATTTGAGAACTATTGAGTAAATCATTTTGGATGACTACATAAGGACGGATATAAGCTGGTTCTGAGCCTATTGGTTCTCCCAAATCAATCCAATAAATATCACCTTGCTTAATTACCATTCTTTTTCTTTTAATTGTCCTTGATGATGTCGCATTGCTGCTAACATTATTTGTTCTGATTCATCTAGATCATCTGCATAAGCTTCATTAACACTTTCTACTAATTGGCGATGTTTTTTACGACGCAAAAATTCTTCCATTGCTAGAGCAAATAATTTACTGCGAGGAATTTTCATTGCATTTGCTAAAGCGGTTACTTCTTCATACAGTGATTCTTCAATTGAAATAGCTGTTTTGATACTTGTCATTGAGTTACACCTCTTTTCTGACTGAGGGTATAACTGAATTTTACTCTATTACACAAACAAAGTCCACCTGCGTGGACTGATAAAAATCTCATATCAGCAGGTCTACCAAAATCCCCGCCGCGCTGAGTAGGGATCTTTCTCTTCATCTTCTGTGTGGGCATGATGTAAGCGATGTCCAGCTACCCAAAAAATCGGTCTGCCTTGGATGGATAATGCTCCTAAAATAGATTCTGCTCTACCATTGGTTTGTAAACCAAATATTGTTCCCCGGTCATAGACTAAGTTAAATTCAACGTAACGACCTCTACGGTATAATTGGAATTGACGCTGGCGATCGCATTCTCCATAACTCCAGAAAAGCGATACATCAATCTTAACATTTTCCTGATTTGGTCAGAATCAGGATGTCCAGGATTAAAGGATTTATAGGATGGAGATTGACATTTTTTTAATCATTAATCCCACCAATAAGTAATAACTACAGCATCTCGCTGTTGCCAAAGCGACTCACCTTCCAAACCTGCTTCCAATCTCATTCGTAACTGTCGCCTAAGTCGCAAACCATACTCTTCATTATTACCATCAGTAATATCCACTGAATCTGCACGCCACTTTTTACCCAAATCCAAAAGCTGAGACACGATAGTATCTTGGTTTTCTGTCAAAATGTACAGAGTATCTCCAGGATAAGCTACAAAGTGTATTGTACTCGATTCTGGCATCGGGCGATAATTTGCCATTGCCAATAAAGTATCTACCAAACCACCAAAACTTAAACCATTTTCATCTGGTGCAAAAATTGGTTTCGTAAACAGAAAACTTGCCCATAGATGAGAATATTGACTAAGATCCCTAATAACCTCCTCCCCATTAAACTCATTAAAGCGACGTTGCCACATCAAAGCTGCAAAAAGTTCTTGGGGACTGTATTCTTGAGCTAGGGTTTGAATGTTGACTAGGTTTAACATAGAGAATGAATAACAGTTTGATTAAGTAGGTTGGCGTTAAAAATTGTCGTTATGGCAAGGGAATTATCAAAGATTCCCGACTTCTTTAAGAAGTCGGGGATCTGAATAAAAGTTAGTCAGAAATGCCAGCATCTCGCAGGCGTTTCTCTAACTGTTCCAAGCGTTTTAAGGCAGTTTCTTTAGCAAGTCGTTCTTGGTTAACTTGGTGTTGAGCAGTTTCTTTAGCAAGTCGTTCTTGTTCTTTAGCAAGTCGTTCTTGTTGCACTAACTCAGAACCCCAAAGTAGCAAATTACCATCTTGATCCCACCAGCGTAACCAATAACCTTGACGGTTTTCGCGTTTTCCTTGCCAAACACCAATAAATAATTCCATTTCAGTTAACCAGTAACGGTTATTTTCATCTGAGGAACGCAATTTATAGTGTCCATGTTCATGCAAGTGATATATTTCTAATTCACCAATATCTGGTTGAAAAATGATGTAGTTAGGAACTTGTAAAACTTGTTCATAATAAAACCATTTTCCAGGAGGATAGGTGTGTTTATTAGAATATTCACTACCATCGGTATCGGAAAGAAATTCCATTACCACCGCAGGAATTTGTCCCTGTTTGTGGGGGGTGTAACTGCGTTGGATTTGTTCTCTAGGCACTGTAATTTGCGGCACGTAAGCCCAGTCAGGGGCTTTGATGACAAATTTATCATTTACTGTGGCGCAGATGCCGTAATTGGTGGTAGCAAGGGCAGTTTCTGGAAGTTTGCCAGCAAATTCTAGGCTTTCCGTGAGTGCTGCTGCCAGACTAGGTTGATTGACATTATCCACAGGTTCATCGTCTAAAATGAAGTCTTCGGGTAAGAGTTCCCAAGTGATTTTGGTGGTCGAAGCACTTACAACCATAGGAAACATAAATAATAGATTAAATTCTAGTATAGCCTGTGATGGATATGACTGGGAATTTTAGATTTTAGATTTTAGATTAAAACAATTGGGAAATTCCAAATCCAAAATCAAGTGACAATTAACGAAGTTTAGATATTTGCATTTCTAAAGTAAGGATTCAGGCTACAGAAAACTTGATATAGCAGAGAAGATAAAAGAAAAATATTCTTTATTCTAAACTCCTGAATGGGCGCAGGCCCTGCGCCCCTACATCCTGACTTTCTAAACAACTTGAAAACTAAAGTTCAAACTCGCCCAATTATTAACAGCCAAAATATAGGCATCATTGGTAGTAATATTAATATCAGTTTTCACTTTACTAGCATTATGTAGATCTTGTAATATAGCTTGGGCAACTTCCAAAGGATTGACTATAGGACTGATAGCCTGTTGATCTGTGGTAGAATATTTGGTAGTAGCCAATGCCGCGAGAGTTTCCTGAAACGGTGCGGTACTCAGAATAATTTGGTGTTCACAAAAAGTATAACGTGTGGGTAATAACCAACCAGAGACAGATTGATTATCTGGTATTTTCATAGTTTGACCTGGAGGAATGAGAATTTCTATTAGTTGGGGTTTAGTGGGAGGAATTTCTGTTTCTGGAAAAACTTCCCAAGGATAAAAAGCAAAGGCATTTTGATTATTATTTAAACCCACTAAAATTAAGTATATAGGGCGATCACTCAAATTTTCAACCTTATATTGCAAGCGACTACCCAGAGGAATTGTCGGCATAGCAGTTCCCTCATAGTCAGGTGGTTGCAAAATGTTATCCTGACTAGCAGTTCCCAAAGTGTCCCGCACCATAAACACGCGGGGGACAACACTATTAACAACCTCTAAAGTCGCCCTCACAGGTAAACGGGAAGAACCTTGATTTTCTGTCAACTGCCACAACTTTGATGCCAACAAAGTCGAAAATTGCGGTGTTAATCGCTGTACTGCCACCTTCACCGCTTCCCCAACTTCCCCAATAGTATTAATAATTGGTTCACCACCCAGGCAAAAAAGACCATAACGGCTAGGAACTTGGGCGACTTTACCAAATACATAATCAGCGGTTTCTTGTGTGGTAATAATATTAGCAATTCGGCTAATTCCTGAAAAAACGCTAGTAGCATCTACCACTTCAATTCTTTCCAAATGCTCATCTAATGCCACATTCACAAAAATATTACGGGGTAATATGCGTATACTTTCTTGGACTATTTGCCCAACTTGAGGGAGATTGGTAATCTCCCTATTTGTTAATTGAGCTTTAGCTACTAACCCACTTCGTGATTTAATAGTTAACTCTGCCCCTGTCTGCAAAATTAACCGAGAATTTATGCCATAATTAGTGAGAACGTGAAGAGGTAATCCCCCCAACCATAACTTAAATATTTTGCCATCTTCTTCTACGGATTGAATCACACCAATACTTCTCAAGTTATCAATCGGAAAATAATCAATAATTAAAGCATTTTGAAATTTATTTAACTCATTTAATAGACTTGGTTGTTGTTTTCCACCCAACTGATACATGGAAGTAGCAACACCAGAAAGAAAAACCGAAATTGTTTTAGCTGGGGTAGTTTCCCACAAATATTGAGTTAAAGCATAAGTTAATAATCCCGCAGTGCCATTAGAGAAAATAAATTCTCCTGCCTGTTGATTTGGTGCTGCGGTAGCGTTGATAATTAGAGGATGATAATTAGCTAATTGCCGATTTTTCAGTTGGGATAAAAACTCTAATTCTTGTATTTGTAAAATTGCTGCTGATGATTCTGGTCGGGTCCGCACTCGTAAACCATTGGGTTTTAATTTAGGAGCATGATTGTAACTGGTATCTAATATTGCCGTAACTTGATTTGTAGGGAGCGATCGCAATAATAATAACAGAGTTTCTATCAATAAATAGTTTCTCGATTTTGTGCCTAATAAATTATTCTCATCAACAGGAACTATGGCATTTGCTAATATTCCCGTCCCCAAATTAACACAAGTCCCATAGCCAGAAAAATGGAAAATCACCACATCTCCAGATTTCGCTTGCTTACCCAAATGATCTAAAAAAGCCGCTTTAATAAAATCTTTACTAGCTTGTTCATCAGTTAAAGTCAGAATATCCGCTGCGGCAAATCCACAACGATTAATTAACAGTTCTGTTTGCAATTCCACATCAGTTATACAACCCCCCAGTGCAGGACTTTGTGGATATTGATTAATGCCTATTAATAATGCTAACTTCCGCTGGTGAGATTGTGCTAAAGCTTGGTAATAGGGATTTCCCAAACTCAACCACTCAGTCTCAGCTAACCCCAATGCTGCTAGTAAGCCGCTAATTTGTTGTAAAAACCTACGCCGTTTCATCATTAGCAATCAGACTCCAGCCCGTTAGCTTATAGCGTGAATTACTCCGCCGTAAGACAGACGGAGCTTCCCAATTCATCGGGAGTAGCCTCTAGAACTTCGTAGTTCTATTGGACTTACATTCCCTCCAAGGGCAGGAGTCCTGATCCCCAAGACCCAAATCTTTTGCTTGCGACATATACCTATTAGCTTGGTTTTCGCTTATGGCATTGATGGTCAAGATACTCAATATCTTACCAGAAGATCCTGGGGATTCGTCATCCATCCACACTTTATTTTTACAAGTAAAGTTTTTGATCTGAATCTAAACTAATACAGGAGAAATTTTCATAGCCCGGGTTAACTCAGCCGCTACTTCTGGACGAGAAAATTCTGGTGGTGGTAATTCACCTCGACGTAACATTTCCCGCACCTTTGTTCCCGACAGATGAACTCGTTCCTCTGGACTACTAGGACTGGTTTTAGTTGTGGCCATTTGTTTGGTGCGCTTGCAATAGAAAGCGTGTTCAAACTTCATTGGCACAATTCCCAACTCTTCAGGGGCGAATTCATCGAATATATACTGAGCGTCATAAGTGCCGTAGTAGTCACCCACACCAGCATGATCACGTCCGACGATAAAATGTGTACAGCCGTAATTTTTCCGCACTAAAGCATGGAAAATGGCTTCCCTTGGACCTGCATAGCGCATCGCTGCTGGGTTAATTGCCAAAATTACTCTATCTACAGGGTAATAGTGTTCTAGTAAAATTTCATAACAACGCATCCGCACATCAGCGGCGATGTCATCCTCCTTAGTTGCCCCTACCAGTGGATGCAAAAATAGACCATCTACAGTTTCTAAAGCGCATTTTTGAATATATTCATGGGCGCGGTGGATAGGATTGCGAGTTTGGAAACCCACAATTGTTTTCCAGCCTTTTTCTCGAAACATTTCCCGTGACGCAGCGGGGTCAATTTGGTAGCTGGGAAAATGGGGATGAGAATCACGTTGTAATAACCAAATATCACCTGCTAGGTTGATAGAACCTTGGTTATAAACTACCTGCACCCCAGGATGTTTAAGATCATCAGTGCGATAAACATTGATGGCTTCCTGTTGTTTGTCGTAGGTATACTTTTCAGTAAGTTCCAATACCCCAATAAACTCGCCTCTGGGATTATCCAGACGCACTAAACCGCCTTTTTGTAGAGGGGCTGCTACTTCTTCTGTTACAGACAGTGTAATAGGAATTGACCAGACAATACCGTTAGCTAACCGCATTTCTGTAACGACTCGGTTATAGTCTGCTTGGTTCATGAAACCAGTCAAAGGACTAAAACCACCAATGGCAATCATTTCTAAATCGGAAACTGCTCGCTCATCAAGTTCCACACGCGGTAAAAAGTCAGCTTTAGAGAGAAATATTTCTCTTTGTGCTGAGGAAGCAACCCGGTTAATTAACTCTCCACCGTGGGCGGCAATGGCATCTGGATGGTAACTCAACGTAATTTTTCCCTAATTGTTGCAAACTATGTATTAAGTTACCAAATTATTGGTACACATTGTTAAATTTCTGTGAATTTTTTTCCTTTGCCGGTCGGAAAGGGTGAGATTAGAAGGAGTGGGGGGAGTGGGGGGAGTGGGGGGAGTGGGGGGAGTGGGGGAGAAATTTCTTCTTTCTTCTTTCTTCTTTCTTCTTTCTTCTTTCTTCCTCCTGAATGGGCGCAGGCCCTGCGCCCCTACCTCCTGAACTCCTCCTGTAAGACATTACAAACAATTAAAATAAAAGTTGTGTTACACGAAAGTTTAAACTCAAGAGAGTTTTCAAATTGAGTATCAATAGAAGATTCACCCAAACATAGAGGAGTTGATAATATGGGGATAAAATTTCCAGTTTTGAGTGGGGTACTGGTACTTCTCGCTACCAATTTTTTCTTGCCTTCAGTTGCTAAAGCTGAGACTGAAACAACCAGTAGTATGTTTGAACGAGCTTATTTTCGCCATGATCCCAATTTTTATGACAATGGCAGTTTAAATCGTAAAGTAGATGCTTTAATTGGACCTGGGAAAAAATTTGGTACTACTTTTACTGACAATGAAATCGCTAAAGATGCTGAGTTGGTAAATACACTTTATCTTGATGCTATGGCTCAACAAACATTAAATGATCCCTATCTGCGGACACCTGATTTACCCAATCCCTACGATTCTTCTTTGTTAATGACTCCCCGCTATAATGGCAATCAGCTTAAAGTTGGGACTGAATACCGATTTAACAATTCACAACGGCGGTATAAATAACACAGCAGAAGTCATAGAGTCAGGAGTAAAACTGGCTTGCTGTGAGGCGTAGCCATATTGAGGTATGAAATTCCCAAATTGAACCTTTAAAACTCAAACCTCAGTGCGTCTACTCTTCGATATCACGAAGCGTGATTGCGCCTTTGCGTGAGACTAAAATTCATACCCTATAATCAGCAACGCCTAAATAATTAGCGATCGCATTGATTTATCACCTATATGTGCGATGATTCGATGCGATCGCTATAATATCAGGCAACAAAAGAAACGCTAACGCAATGACATTGTGTAATTAATTATGTCTCACTACTTATAACGACAATTTTCAACGCCAACCTACTTAATCAATTAATTTTTCCTAATTGTCTTGGTATTTTCAGCAGATTGTTTACCCAATAACTCCACAGCTTTAGCAAATTGAGGATCTTCAAGAGTCGCTAATTTATCTTTTCCACCTAACCATAACTCTTGACGTTGGGCATCAGTCAATTCTACCTTCACGTCTGGATCAATACCATGTTTATTAATATCTTTCCCACTGGGAGTATGATATTTAGCAATAGTTACAGCCAAACCAGCGCCAGATTTTAAAGGTTGTACGGACTGGACTAGACCCTTGCCAAAAGTTTGATTTCCTACTAAAGTTGCCCGTTTATTATCTTGCAATGCCCCAGAAAGAATTTCACTAGCACTAGCTGAACCTTTATCTACTAATATCATCAAAGGTTTATCAGTCAGAGCCGTGCTATTGGCAACTTGTTTATCCTGTGTACCTTGCCGGTCAATAGTAGAAACAATTGTGCCTTTATTTATCCACATTTGAGCAATTTCTATACTCGCGTATAGGAGTCCACCGGGATTACCACGTAAATCTAGAATATAACCAGAAACCTTTTTAGCCTCTAACTTTTCAATAGCATTTTTCATTTCCTTGCTGGCATTAGCGCTGAATTGATTCAAGCGAATATAACCAATATTTCCCGCTGGGGTTTTCTTTTCCGAAAAGCGAACGGGATGAATTTCAATCCGCGCTCGTTGAATATTAAATTGTTTTTTCTGACCATTCCGCAAAATTGTCAGTTTCACCTTGCTACCTGATTCTCCACGAATGAGGGCTACCGCGTCATTGGTGTCCATGCCTTTGGTACTTTTGCCATCAATCTCAAGAATGATATCTTTAGCTAAAATCCCGGCTTTAAATGCGGGTGTATCCTCAATTGGGGCGATAACAATCAGTTGTTTTGTTTTTGCATCTTGACTGATGGTGATACCAATACCTGTAAGTTCTCCAGAGGTATCAACTTGCATATTTTTGAATTCTTCTGGGTTCATGAACCGGGTGTAGGGGTCTTCTAGCTTTTTCAGCATTTCCCGGACAGACTTGTAGGCTGATTTATCATCAGTATAGGACTTGCTTAAATATTCCTTACGTACGGCTTGCCAATCTACCTGATTAAAAGTACCATCTACATATCGGTAGTAAATAATTTGCCATACTTCATCTATCAAATCCTTGTGACTATCTTTAAATGAAGCCTTACCAATTGAGTGAATACCCAAACCAGTAACAGCAATTGTAGAAAGCGTTACCACCGTAGCACTCAAAACCAGTTTACTTTTTGTAATTACCATAATGGCGGCCGTGTCAGGGGAAAAAATATATATCAAGTATGCCCAATCTAACACAGCGATCGCTAATTGGTAATTGATAGTTGTCACTCATCACCGTAACATTGGCAATTCCCACTCCCTGGGGATATTAAGAGACTTCCAAATAAAAAAATGTCCCAAAACTGATGCAAAAATTCTCTCTCTGTGTACTCTGTGCCTCTGTGGTTCGTTTCTTGGGATAATTTATTTCTGGGAAGTCTCTAACTGAATGAAAACAATACCAGAGCGATCGCTCCCTAATAAGGCAGTGTCTGTTTTAACCTTTAAAAAATGGTACTAACAACAGTTAATACAATACATTTTAACTATTAAACGGAGTCAACAAAAAACTAGAGTTTAGTACCTGCATAAATAAGAACCTATGTCAAAGAAAATAAAAGGTTCTTCGGTACTTGTTATGCTATTGAGAGAAGGGAACTCTTACAGCAAATTGTCATCAAACCTGGAACAAGAACCCCACCCCCAACCCCCTCCCCGCAAGCGATGAGGGGGCTAAGATGTACCTCATAAGATTGGAAATCGCTGTAAGAGGGTGTTTGAAAAGTTATGGTTGATGTATCAAATATTTTTTACCCCACCCTAACCCTCCCCTTGTAAAGGGAGGGAACTGGATTTTTATTGTTTCCCCCCTTTACAAGGGGAAAGGGGGGTAGCAATGTGATGAAAATTACGGAATACCACTTTTCAAACATCCTCTAAGAGAAGGAATGTCAGATATTAATGACTTTAAAGACTTAATAATTTGGCAAAAGGGATGGATATTGCTCAAAGATGCTATTTCCTCACTAAAATTTTTCCCAAAGATGAGCTGTATAGTATGGTTTAATCGTAACTGTTCACACTCCCCCCTATCTTTAACGAGAGATCAAGGGTTTAGATAATTTTAGAGGGCGGGAATGAATAACTACGTTCCCTCGTAAATAAAAATAGGAAAAATTAATGAATAAGAGATGCTTACGACAAGCCAAGCTACGACTATTTATCTTAGGATTCAGTTTAATAACTTTGACTGCTAATGAATTATCAGTATTAGCCCAGACTCGACAGCCCACAAATACAGAACTAAGAAAATTACGTCAAGGACTTCAGCAACAAATTAGGAGAACCAAAAATAATAATGTAGGTGCTGGACATCTTCAAGATAGCCGTACTCAAGTAGAAAAGAACACAAGAGAATCCTTTGTACGTGCTTGGTCAAAGACAGAACCAGAATTAGCACCTTTCTTTGGTTTGTGGGTGGGATACGAAAATATTAGTCATATCTATCCATCAAATAGTAAGGGTCGTGTTTGTGTTGTTGAAACAGCTGAAGGTTCTGGTCGTTTAACTACTGGTGTTTTCTCTAATGGAGTTATAAAAACCAATATTGGAGAAGTGCTATTCAAAGAAGGAAATTATTATTTAGGATCAGCATTGCTCAAAAATGGCAGATTTGTCAGCAATAATAGTGAGATTCCTTTACGTAGTCCCAGACCTGTTGAATCACTAAGTGGATTACTTGAAAATATATTTGAAGCATCAGAAAAAAATCAAATTTCTCAACAATTTAAAGCTGCTGGTTGTACTTCTAGTACCGTGCGGAGTAAGTAATTTTTTTGCATTACTATATCACGCATATCCCTACTTGTACATACCCTACAAACTCTCGAAAGTGGGGGGAGAGTGAAAAACTACCAGAAATCTCTATATTGCTTTCCTGTTCCCTCTCCTCAATATGAAATTTATTTTGTCGGACTACTTGTAAGCTGTTAGACCGTCAGGAGATAGCGTTGACGGTTTTTTTGTGAGAACTAAGATTTCATAATTTTTTTGAGTAGTTCAGGAATTTGAACGGGACTGTTAGCAACAGGAATTTTGGCGGACTCAAAAGCAGCCAATTTACTTTCTACTGTACCAAAAGTCGCAGAACGTCCAATTACAGTTGCTAAAGTCCCTGTTTGTTGCCAATTTCGCGCTGGTGGTGCGTGTCTACCGGCAATATAGGCAATTACAGGTTTGTCAATTGCTTCTGTAATATATTGTGCTGCTGCTTCTTCGCTTCCCCCACCAGGTTGTCCGATTAAAACAATCGCTTCTGTGGTGTCGTCTTCATCGAGAATTTGTAACCATTGGAGGAATGAAGAGCCAACAATAGCATCACTACCAATACTGACACTAATTGATTGTCCTAAACCCGCTTTTGTTAATTCCCAGGCGACTTCGTAGGTGAGGGTACTACTACGACTAACAATACCCACAGAACCAGGAATATAAAATTCGCTAGGTTGAATACCCAGGAGAATTTTCCCCGGAACGATGATTCCTGGACTATTTGGTCCAATAATTAAAGTCTCACAAGCTTCTGTTTTGCGAAGAAGTTGTACCATGTCCAGTGGTGGAACGCCAGCGGTAGTAATGATAATTTGGGGGATATTAGAGGCGATCGCTTCTAATGCTGCATCCAAAACTTGATAAGGTTGAACACAAATAATTGTGGTGTCAATCTGTCCAAATTTGGCAACAGCCTCCTCTACTAAATCAAATACTGGTAGATTATATATTTTTTGTCCACCATAACCAGGCTTGACACCAGCTACTAAATTTGTGCCATAAGCTTGCATTTGAGCAATATGGGTTGCGGAAATAAATTCACAAAATCCCTGGATTAAAACTTTACTTTCTGGTGTTAAGTTCATAGTCTGT
>NZ_VILC01000028.1:18858-26306 GCF_009712065.1 Aphanizomenon sp. UHCC 0183
TTGGTAATTGGTAATTGGTACAAATATCCCCTTTTGCCTTTTGCTTCTTACCTTTTTTTTACCCCTGGAGTCTTTGCTAAAAGAACTGCTTCCTTGACTGCTGCATCTAAATTTTCTACAACTATTAGTAATTGATCGGAGGTTTTCCGTGCGGCTAACTCTTCTCTGACATGATTGAATTCCGAACCAGCTAAACGGAGGATTAACCAGGGTAAATTCAATGGTTGCTGACTTTTATTCCCATTGGCGGGTGACACCCCAGATGTGATTTGGCTTCTGTCTGAATGGAGAAATTGGCTAATAATTTCTGGGAGTTGGTCAACTTGCGGAATAGTCCCCAAAAAGTTGACTAAAATAACTTGAGTATTCTGATCATTTACCAAATTTGTCAAACTACTAATCAGGCGATCGCTAAAAGTAGTCTGTGTTGTATCACTCATGAAAGTATGGCGCAAATTGACACATTTACCAGGATGCCCATGAGCATTAACAACCTCATCCAATGTTGTTAAAACAGAACCTTTACCATTGCCTATTATGCAGATTTTACCCTGCATTTCTATCCCATCCCACCTACTCACCAAACCGTTATTTTTTTTATTACCATGAAGAAGACCAACCATTTTGGCAGCCATATCGGCTATTTCAGGATGACGGTTAATAGCCTGTTTATTAACACTGACCTTACCATTAAGAGCCATCACTTGACCCGCAGAATTCACACCCAGGGGATGAATCTCCACCAAGTCCAAATCCTTTTGGACAAATAACTGGTACAGTTTCTCCACAATATCACTCACAGTCTGCATCAACGCCCCCTGTAAGCCCATTTTTAAAGCCAGTCGTCTAGCATAAAATGGAGAAAATTCCTGTTCCACCACAACGTGCTGAATTTTTTCTCCCGCTGTCTCCCAGTCAATATTTGCTTCTGTGCAACCCAATAAAACGGGACGACACAGCGCAGTATCTAAAACTACAGCTAGATAAAATTCTTCCTGGGCATCATATTTTGATTCTGCCAATAAAACTTCTGGCAGTTGCCCCCAAATTGGTAGATTAAATATATTCTGTGCTGTAGCGATCGCATCAATTGTGGTTTCTACAATTCTGACTCCACCTGCCTTTTCCCTTTCCCCCGCTTGCACCTGAGATTTCAGCACAATCGGGTAACGAATTTTTAACCGTTTTAAATCTGTAGGATGGTCTATTCTTTGAGATGGTAAAACAGGAATCCCAATTTTACCAAACCACTCTTTAACTTGGTACTCCAATAAATCCATTGAGACACACCTTGTATTAACAAGTCCAACGCGCTTTCTCTGATGCTATCTGATATTTTACCCAATACCAAAAATTATAGAATTTGGTTTTGCTGAACTGAAAATTTATTTTGACATTGGATTGTCTCATTTATAATCTAGCTGTATAAAAAAATAGAAGTCTAAATCAATACCCCTAGACTGTGTTCTTCGTGACAAATTTAACCTTCTGCTAGAAACTGATTGTATAAGATGTAAAACTAGGATTTGCATCCCATCCCCAATACCTTCGATAATCAAAACTATATAGAAAGAGTGGCGGTAACGCTTTATGAAAGCAACAGTTCAACAAGACGATCTCAAAGTTTTAGGCGATATCTTACAAGAAAGATTAGTTGCCCAAGTGCTTGATAGTAAAAATTTCCAGGTAAAATGCGCTGTCCAAAATGATGAATTGATGATTTTAACTCAACACCCTGCTGAGGTCACAGTTAATACACAGCAAGTTTTTGAGGTGTTAGAACAAGCACTACAATGGCAATTTAGCTACCAAACCCAACGGGTAAGATTTTTCTTGAGAATTTCTGGAGAAAAGCGCCCCTATACTCAACACTTCCTAGATTTTCAGATACCCAGTGAAGATACAGATAGGGAAACTGAATATGGTTTTCAGATACCCAGTGAAGATACAGATAGGGAAACTGAATATGGTTTTCAGATGCCTAGTGGAGATGCAGATAGGGAAACGGTGGAAATAGGACATGAGAGAGACACTCTCTTCCTCAATTCTGATCTGCAAACACCATCACCTCCATTTACAGAAACGGAACAAGAACCCATTGCTGATTCATTTTTCTCTAATTCCGCAGAATCTTTTTCAGACTATTCACTGCCAGACTCAAATTTATCTGCGGATGAATCTCAGACAATGGAGGATATTGAAGAAAATTTTGATCCCTTTGCGAATATTCCCGATCAACCCAAAAAAAGACAGTTATCATTATCACTTCCTCCCTTACCGGTTATAATTGGTACGGCTGTAGTAATTGCTATTCTTTCCGGTGGTGGTATTTTCGTTCTCCATCGTGGTTGTGTAATTTCTGAATGTAAAGAATTGCAAACAGCCCAACAATTTAAAAATGAGTATCAGCAACAGATCAAACGTACCAAATCAGAAAGAGACTTATTAACAGTGCAACAACAACTAGATGGGGTAGTTGCCGATTTGCAAAATATTCCTCAGTGGTCTCCCCGTTATCAAGACTCTCAGCTATTAGTTAATAGTTTTTCTGAACAGTCAACGAAAATCAACCAGGTGCTAAAAGCCTTACAAATGGCATCTTCAGCCCAAAAAGCAACTCAACCCCCTGCTAAGAGTTTAGATGAGTTACGTAATAGACAAAAGTTGTGGAGACAGGCAATCACTTCATTAGAGATAATTAAGCCTAGTAATGAACTCTATGGATTGGTAAAAGCTAATTTACCAAGTTATCAAAATACTTTAAAAAGTGTTAATGATCAGTTGCTCAAAGAAGAAACCTGGGTACAGAAAATAGCCAATGCCACAACTCTCGCAGAAGCCGCTACTCAACGCCAAATCACGGCTAAATCTGCCCCTGAATGGCAAAAGGTAGAATCTGATTTCCAGACAGCAATTAGTACCTTCAAAATTATTCCTATAGGTAGTTTAGGATCTGAGGATGCCCGCAAGCTGTTGGCAGAATACCAACCAAAAATTATTGTAGCCCGCGATCGCGCCAAAAAAGAACAATTAGCAGCCACATCCTATCAACAAGCTATTAAAGCCGCTAGTCAAGCCAAAAGCTATGGTAATCAAAATCAATGGCAAAGTGCGGTTAAGTCTTGGGAACAGGCTGTAGAAAGTGCTAAACAAGTGGGTCAAGATACTTTCTATTTCAATCAAGCCAAACCCCTGATTGAAACCTATGCAGCATCTCTGAAACAGGCACAAGAACAATTCCAAATCTATGGCGATTTAACTCAAACCCGCGTTGAACTCAAAAGCACTTGTACAAATACGATTAGAATTTGTACTTTTAGTATTGAGAATCAGAAAATTAGTGTCCGCTTAACTCCTGAGTATGACCGATTATTTCAAGCCAATAATCCACAAATACAAAGTCACTTCCAAAGCTTGAAAGATGCTCTCAAAGCCATTAGTCAAAATGCCCAACTTCCTGTATTTATCTATAATTCCCAAGGACAGGAAAGGTATATGTGGCAACCAGGGTAGAGAGTGGGGGAGTGGGGGAGTGGGGGGAGTAGGGGAGTAGGGGGAGTAGGGGAGTAGGGGGAGTGGGGGGAGTGGGGGGAGTAGGGGAGTAGGGGGAGTGGGGGAGTCTCTGACTAGGAATGCAGTTGATGAGGCTCTGCCTCTAATATCATTGAAGGCAGAGCCTTCTAGAATTCATTCCCAGTCAGAGACTGGGAACGAGATGAAAATTAGTTCCCTCCCCAAAGCATCGGGGAGGGTTAGGGAGGGGTAAAAAATATTTGATACATCAACCTCACAATTCGCGTTAATCAACTGGAGAAACTTAATGTTAAGTAAAGATCAATCTGTTACTTATGAAGGTGGTTGTCACTGTGGTGCGGTGCGGTTTCGGGTAGTAGTTAATAATCACAAAGTTGATGATTGTAATTGTTCAATTTGTTCCAAAAAAGGATTTTTACATTTGATTGTTGACCAAAACCAGTTTACTTTGCTACAAGGGGAAGATGTTTTAAAAACTTACAAATTTAATACAGGAGTCGCACAACATAAGTTTTGCGGAGTTTGTGGAATTCATTCCTTTTATATTCCCCGTAGTCACCCTGATTGTATTGATGTTAATGTGCGGTGTTTAGATGGAAATGTGCTGAGAAATTTTGAAATTTTACCTTTTGATGGTGCAAATTGGGAGGAAAATATTCATAAATTAAAGGCAGGTGATAGCAATTTTATGTGAAGCTGCACAAAATCATAATCATCCGTATTTATCCGCGTTTATCTGCGTTTATCTGCGGTCAATTATTCTTAACATCTTATTCTAGCCAGCTTCATCTTAATTTAGTATCAAATAAATTTGTTTTTTAATAATTGGAATTTAGCCTCTAACCTGCTATATTTTAATCACGTTAATTCATTTTTCAAAAATGTTGTAATTCCTAAAGGATAACTATGATGGAAACTCAAGCACAGCAACCAGAACAGGGAAATTATTCTCCACCACAAAGTTTACCAAAACTACCTGCGGCGCAGAAATCTGAATCTCAATGGCAGCAAATTATTAGAAAAATTGTTGAATTTTTAAACCGACTGCCAGATGATTTAGGCAGTTTTTTTAACAACAATAAACAGGGTTTAATCACTGTAGCCTTAATTTTATCAGCTTTTGTCACAGTTAAGGTAGCGATCGCATTACTAGATGCTGTTAATGATTTACCGTTGCTACAACCGATTTTAGAGTTGATTGGCTTGTTTTATTCTATCTGGTTTAGTTTGCGTTATCTCCTCAAATATGAGACTCGGCAAGAATTAGCTCAGAAATTTAACGCCTTCAAACAACAATCTCTAGGATAAAGATTTTTGGTATTGCTGAATTGAGGTATGAAAATCAAAAATTCCCTTTCTGAAACTCTTAGAGGTTGTTTGAAAAGTATCAGATGAAACCCATAATCTCCAAAAACCTAACCCCCCTGCCCCCCTTCCCTACCAGGGAATGGGGTTTTCAAAGCCTCTCCCCGCGTCGGGGAGAGGTTTGGAGAGGGGTCAATTTATACATTCAAAACTTTTCAAACACCCTCTTAATCTTTGCGCCTTTGCGTGAGACTAATTCATACTTTCATTCACCAACGCCAGATTTTTTTGGGGATATTAAAATGTAGGTTAGCTATAGACTAGTACCGCAGGACGTAAATAAACCAACCATTCTAAATCCTCCAAAAGCCTATACTGTCTTCATTTTGACTTTGGACTTTTGACTTTTGACTTCCGCCTTGCGGTACTAGCCTATATTTTTATTTTGGATTTGACTATGTAAAATCTATCTATAGATAGATAATTTTTATCAAAATATTTTTGGCAATTATTCCCAAAAACAGTAGGTTTATTTGTTAGAAAATTCTAATCTGGTTTGTGTAATGCTGAAAAAAGGCTGATTGTGTCAGTAACCCAGCCCTAAAGACGCTGAGTTTCCCACTTACCGCGAGGTTTTATGAATCAAAAGATTAGCGCAGATACCTATGATCGGGGCATAATCCCCGCAGAAACAGCAGCACGAATGAAAAGAGAGGGAGCAAGTTATAATTTGAGGAATAATGGTGATTCGATAACTTGTGTGTACACCGTAGCTTTATAAGGGGAAAGGGGGGTAACAATGTGATGAAAATTACGGGATACGACTTTTCAAACATCCTCTTATGAAGTTCCTGGTGATGCGCGGGAGGTAGCAGAACAAGAAAAAGCCGAACGGATACAGGAATTGCGAGAAGTAAATGAAGATAAAACAGGTCTATTAACAGAGGATTTTGATAAGCGAGGTAGAGGACCAGGAATAATCTAATTTACCATTTCTTTGATTTTCTCCCGAAAGGCTATGGCGGCATCTAGAGGATCATCTGCTACTACGTATTGCGCCGAAATTGACAAATCTAAGTTTGGCAATAATTCACTTTTTTTAACCAATTCATAATTTTCACCGCGCAGATGATAAACGGCAAATTGATTGTTTTAAAAAAACCAAACTTCCGTTACACCTAATCTTTTGTAAACTTCTAATTTATCAACTCCCCCACTGGTGACTACAACTTCAATGGCAAAATCAGGAACTTCTTTTTCTATGCCTAGACAGTAGGATTCATCTGGTTCTACTCCTCCTCTTTTCGCTTGTTTACGGAAGGTTGTAGAACCAAGGGGAAAATAGCGAATGCGTTTTTCTTGAAAGTTAAAGTAATATAAATTTCCAGCAAAGATCCAATAATCGTTTTACGAATTTCATTATATTTTAATTTCCATAATTTCCAGATCCCCGACTTCTTTGAGAAGTCGGGGATCTATTTCAAGAATTGTAAATAAATGTAAAGTTACTGGCACAGAAAATCTTCACGGAATTATCCCGATTTAATCTAGTAAGTCACTCCCTGCGGTAGTCTAGATAAATGTTAGTTTATCGCCTGGTTTGACAAATAGTTTTATGACTTCAGTTTCTAGTCCTGCACGCACTATTCGTATTGGTTCACGTAAAAGCCAACTAGCTTTAGTTCAAACATACTGGGTACAAGCGGAACTCCAGAAAAGCTTTCCCGATATTACTTTTGAAGTCCATACCATGTCTACCCAAGGGGACAAAATCCTGGATGTAGCCTTGGCTAAAATTGGCGATAAAGGACTATTTACTAAGGAACTGGAATTGGGCATGATCAATAAAGATATTGATTTTGCTGTGCATTCTCTCAAGGATCTTCCCACCAATCTACCAGAAGGGTTGACACTGGCAGCGATTACAGAACGGGAAAACCCCGCAGACGCGGTGGTGCTGCATGAAAAGCATAAAGGTCTGCAAATCGAGACTTTACCCGCAAATGCGGTAATTGGGACTTCTTCCCTGCGACGTTTGGCACAGTTACGCCATAAGTTCCCTGATTTTACCTTCAAAGATGTGCGGGGAAACTTGATCACACGCATGGCCAAGCTGGATGCTGGTGAGTATGATGCTTTAATTTTAGCAGTAGCTGGTTTAGAAAGATTGGAAATGAGCGATCGCATCCATCAAATTCTTACCCCCGAAATCTCCCTCCATGCTGTTGGACAAGGTGCTTTAGGGATAGAATGCCGTGCCGATGACACTGAGGTAATTGGCTTACTGAAAGCCATTGAACACCCGCAAACACGCGATCGCTGTCTAGCAGAAAGATCATTTCTACGAGTTTTAGAAGGCGGTTGTCAAGTTCCTATTGGTGTAAATACAGAAATTAATGGTGATCAATTAACATTAAAAGGTCTTGTTGCCAGTGTTGATGGTCAACAAATAGTTAAAGATACCGTCACCGGTGCGGCTGCTGATGCTGAAAAATTAGGCGCACAACTAGCTGGCATTCTCAGAGAAAAAGGCGCTACAGAAATCCTAGAAAAAATCTTTACCGAGATTCAACGAGGATCATAAGGTGATAGGTTACAGGTGACAGGTG